>DASVUG010000144.1:0-19384 GCA_036387155.1 Pseudonocardia sp.
CGGCCCACCGGCGCGCGTCCGCCTCCAGCGCCCGCAGCGCCACCGCGACGTCCGGTCCGCCCCCCGGCGCCGCCCCGCGCCCGGCCGGCACCCCGCGCCCGCCCGTCCTCCGCCGGCCCCCGTGCGTCCGCTTCCCGACGCCGCCCCGGTGCCCCACCACGTCCATGATCGTCCCCCCGTTCGATCCCGACGTCGGCGACGCTAACCGGGCGGGGTCGCCGCCCGTGGGCGTTCGGCGGAATCGGCCGGGGTGGGACCCGGCCCGCGGGACCGGCCATATGATCATGGACGCGGGGCAGCCGGTCCGCGTCGGACGGACGGAGGTCCCGTGTCGAGCCCCTCGGGTCGGGCGGCGCTGATCGCGGCCGCCGGGGACGTCATGCGCGAGTTCACGGCGCACGCGGTGCTCCTCCAGGACGCCGTCGCCCGGTCGGTCGGGCTCACCCGGACGGACCTGCAGTGCGCGAACCTGCTCCTGACCCACGGTCCCCTGACGCCCGGCGAGCTGGCCGCGCTGGCGGGCGTCACCGCGGGCGGGACCGTCACCGGCGTGGTCGACCGGCTGGAACGCGCCGGGTTGGTCCGCCGCACCCGCGCGGCCACCGACCGGCGACGGGTGCTCGTCACCGCCGACGCCGACGCGCTGTGGCGGCGGGTCGGGGCGAGCTACGGGCGCGTGGCGCAACGCTGGAACGCCGTGCTCGACACCCTCACCGACGAGCAGCTCCAGCTCGCCGACACGCTGTTGCGACGGGCGTCCGAGCTGACCGCCGAGGAGATCGGGCGGCTGCGCGGCGCGACCGGGGGCTGACGCACCGCCGGTGGTGCCGTCGGAACGCCCGCTGGGCCCGCCGGGCGCACCGCCCGGGGCACCGGAGATCGTTCTGGTTGCCGGACCGTCGGCGGTCGATGAGAATCTGTTCTGCCCCGACGTGCCGCGACGCTCCCCCTCGTCCCCGCGGCCCTGACACGAGAGGCGCCGGATGGACCCCCTCCCCAGCCAGCCCGCCCCGGGTCGACCCGTCCCGAGGCGGCCGGCCCCGCACGGCGTCGGCCCGGCCCGGCCCTTCCCCAGGAGGCGTGCCGCGGGTCCGGAGCAGGCCCCGCCGCCGCTGCCGCGGCGGCGCCCCGCCGTCGACCCGGCCGACGACCGGGACCCGGCGCGGGACCCGGACGGCCGCCCGCTGCAGCCGGTCGACGACGTGGTGCTGCACCGGCTCCTGACCGGCCTGCGGGAGATCTGACCCGCGCCGTCGTGCCGCGAGCGTGCGTCGGCCCGCGAGCGCGGTGACCGGTCGGCGGGGTGACCCGTCCGGCGGCTCGCCGTCGCGTCCCCCGACCGGCATGGTTGATCCGCCGCGCCCCGGGTCATCCCGGGGACCGGGACGCGGGTCGCGGAAGGGGTCGTCACGGATGGACGAGCGGGCGGAACGGGGGAGTGCGGTGAACGAGGGCGCCTCCCGGCAGGACGCCGAGGGTGCCGGAGCCGGTGACCCGGACGCGCCACCCCTCGCGGCGGACCGCCCGTACGTCGACGGCTCGGCCGTCTCGTCCGAGGAGCTGCGCGCCGAGGTCGAGCGGCTCAGCCAGGAGGACCGCCAGCACGTCGACGACCTGCGCGAGGAGGTGGGCGACTCGCTCGCCGCGCTCGCGTCGCGGTTCGACGTCAAGGCCCGCATGGCCGGGCGCAAGGACGACGTCAAGGCCCGTGTGACCGAGCGCAAGGACGAGGCGGTCGCGTCGGTCTCCGAGCGGGTCGACCGGGCGCGCACCGCCGTCGCCGGCGGTGCCGCCACGGCGACGGACACCGCGCGGCGCCGACCCGCCGTGCTCGCCGGGGCGGCCGCGGCCGTGGTCGCCCTCCTGGTGGTGCTGGTGCGGCGCCGCCGCGCCTGACCGGCGGCACGCCGGATGCACCACCGGAACGTGGTGGGCCGCGGGGCATTGAGCCGCCGGGCCCACGGGTAGATCCACTGCTACACCAGTGAGGGAGATCCCGTGGACACCGACGACACCCGCGCACCCGCCGACGCCGCCGAGCGGTTCGCCGCCGAGCGGTTCGCCGCCGCGGTCGAGGGCCGTCCGGTGCCGGGTGGGCCGGACGATCCGCAGCTGGCCCGCGAGCTGGTGATCGCGCAGCGCCTCACCGCGCAGGGCCGCGGGTTCGACCCGGAGCCGGAGGCCCGGGAGCGGGCCCGGCAGCGGCTGATGGCCGCGCTGGCCGAGCGGTCGTCCGCCGGTCCGTCGCGGGCGTCCTGACCGCAGGGGGCGGCACCCGGGGCCGGGTCCGCTCCGGTGGCGGCGGGTGCGGGCCGGCAGGCCCGGGTCAGAGCACCCGGGTCACCGCGCGCGTCGCGTCCTCCAGGGCGGCGGCGGCCGCGTCGCTGAGCGCGCGGAGCGAGGTGAGCGCGGCGGCGGACACGCGCGCGTTCACCGCGAGGAACGTGGCCAGCTCGCGCTCGACCACGACCGCCTGGTCGGCCAGGTCGAACAGGTTGCTCAGCAGCCGCCGGAGGGTGGAGGCCTGGGTCCCGGTGGCGTCGCCGATCGTCCGCGCCGCCGTGGTCCACGCCCGGAGCGCCTCGGCCGCCGCGGCCTGGTTGCGCCGGGTCGTCTCGACGAGGTCGGCCCAGGCGTCCGCCCCGGTGGCGGGCGCGACGGTGGAGCGTCGGGCGGCGTTGCGCGGCGTGCTCATGCCGGTCTCCTCGGGTCGGTTGCTCGGGATACTACGCACGGTGGGCCAGGTGCGGGCCGGGGTCGTGACCGAGCCCGCATCGGGGGACGCCCGAACCGGCGGTTCGGCGTCCGCCTCCCTCCGCGCCGCCACCACGTGCGCCACGCTGGGCGGGTGCGCCGCCGGGACCTCCTCTCCGCCGCCCTCTGCGCCACCGCCCTCACGGGCTGTTCCGCACTCGGGCGCGGCGGGGCGCGGCCCCCCGACGCCGCGGACGCGCCCACCCCCGCACCCGCCGCCCCGCCGACCCCCTCGTCGCCGGCGCAGATCGCGGCCCGCAGCACCGTGCCGGTGCTGTGCTACCACCAGGTCCGCGAACCCACCGCCGCGGACGGCCCGGCGGCCCGCCCCCTGATCTGCCCGCCGGACGTGCTCGAGCGCCAGCTCCGCGGGCTCCTCGACGCGGGGTCGCGGCCCGTCACGGGGGAGGCGCTGGTCGACCACCTGCAGCTCGGCACCCCGCTGCCCGACGGCGCCGTGCTCGTCACCTTCGACGACGCGTCCGGGGGGCAGTACACCGAGGCCCTGCCGATCCTGCGGCGGTTGCGGATCCCCGCGACCTTCTTCGTCATGACGGTCGTGCTGGACCGGCCCGGCTGGCTGTCCCGCGACGACGTGCGCACGCTCGACGCCGCCGGCATGACGATCGCGAGCCACACCTGGGACCACCACCCCGTCACGCGCTACGGCCGGGCGGACTGGGCGCTGCAGCTGGAGAAGCCGCGCGCCGAGCTGGAGCGGCTCGTCGGGCACGACGTCGACCTGTTCGCCTACCCCTACGGCCTGTGGAACCGGGCGGCGCTGCCGCACGTCCGGGCCGCGGGCTACCGGGCCGCGTTCCAGCTGACCGACCAGCCCGCGGACGCCGACCTGCCGCTGCTGTCCGTCCGGCGCGTCCTCACCCTGCCCACCTGGGACGTCGCCACCCTGCGGACGCGGCTGGCGGCGTCGACGGGCGGCCGTCCCGCGGGGTGAGCGCCGCTCCCCGCTGATCACCCGCCGGAGGGTCCCACCGAGCGCCGCCGCCGTGCCGCTCGACGTGTCGTCACGCTCCGGAAGCAACCGCTCGGCGCGGGTACCCGTCCGTGAGCGTCCGGAACCGCCCGGTCGGCGACGCACGGTGGTGGAGCCACCCGATCGGGATCACGGACCGGTTACGTTCTCCTCGCCGGTCGGCAGCTGAGCCAACCGGTGCGCTCGGCCGACACCCCGCTCCCCGCCCGTCGGCACCTCCCCAGGGCGCCCCTTCAGCAAGCAGGGCGGACGTGTGCCCGTCGCCGGTCGCGGCGTGCGCACGCGGGGGGTCGTAAGGACCCGTTCATGAATCGTGCGAAGCACCGGGCCGCCGGGCGCGCCAGCGCCGACACGGCCGTCCTGGCGACCACCCTCCTCGAGCGGTTCGCGACCGTCCCGGCCCTGCCCACCGACGGCGAGGGCGACCTCTTCGCGGTCGCCCCCCGGCCGGCGCCGATGCTCCCGGTCCCCCGCCCGGACGCCGAGCGCTCCCCCTTCGGCGCCGGCCGCCACGCCGTGCCCGCGCGACCCCGCCCCGTGTCCGTCCCCGGCCCCCGGGTCGTCCAGACCTCGCCCGTCCCGGGCGGGCGGACGCGTCCGCAGCCGGTCGGCGCCGCGCTGTCGGTGACGGTCCTGGGTGCCGCCGCGGCCGTGACCGCGATCGTGGCCCCGCCCGTCGCGGTGGAGTCCACCGGCGCGCTCGCCCCCGTGCAGGGCGCCGCGCCCGCGCCCGCCCCCGGTCTCGCCGCCGCCGACCTGGCCGTCGCCGCCCCGCAGGCCCCCGCCGCGCAGCCCGCGATGCAGGTCGGCGAGCTGGTCACCGAGGTGACCGGCCAGATGCAGCGGATCGGCTACAAGAACGTGGCGCGGAGCACGGCGGCGGCGTCGTCGCCCGCCGCGATGCGCCGCGCGGCCATGACGAACGCGCTCGGCAAGCTGGGCAAGCCCTACCGCTGGGGCGCGATGGGCCCCAACGCCTTCGACTGCTCCGGGCTGGTCAAGTGGTCCTTCGGCAGCGCCGGACGGGCCCTGCCGCGCACGTCGCGGGCGATGGCCACGGTCGGCACGCCCGTCCGCAGGGCCGACCTGCAGCCCGGCGACCTGGTGTTCTTCTACAAGCCGGTCAGCCACGTCGGGATCTACATCGGCAACGGCAAGATCGTCCACGCGTCGACGTCCGGGCAGCCGGTCAAGATCTCCAACGTCAACGCGAAGACGTTCAGCGGCGCCCGCCGCGTCTGACCGATCGCGCATCGTCCGTTCCCCGGGCGGGTAGGTCCGCGGTACTGCCGGCGCACCCCGCGCCGGGCCGGGGGAGGACCGATGGACGCGCGACCGGTGGTCGTGGTGACGGGTGCGAGCGCCGGCGTCGGCCGGGCGGTGGCCCGGATGTACGGGGAGCGGGGCGCCGCCGTCGGGCTGCTCGCCCGCGGGACGACCGGGCTCGCCGGCGCGGCGGAGGACGTCCGCGCGGCCGGGGGCGTCGCCCTGGAGCTGCCCACCGACGTCGCGCACCACGAGCAGGTCTACGCCGCGGCCGAGCGCGTCGAGGCCGAGCTGGGTCCCATCGACGTCTGGGTCAACAACGCCTTCAGCGGCGTGTTCGCCCCGGCGAAGGACATCACCGCCGAGGAGTTCCTGCGGACCACCGAGGTGACCTACCTCGGGTACGTCTACGGCACCAAGGCGGCGCTCGACCGGATGCTGCCGCGCGACCGGGGCGCGATCGTCCAGGTCGGGTCCGCGCTGGCCTACCGCGGCATCCCGCTGCAGAGCGCGTACTGCGCGGCGAAGCACGCGGTCCAGGGCTTCACCGAGTCGCTGCGCACGGAGCTGCTGCACGACAAGAGCAACGTGCACGTCACGATGGTGCAGCTGCCTGCGCTGAACACCCCGCAGTTCGACTGGGTGCTCTCCCGCCTGCCCCACCGAGCGCAGCCGGTGCCGCCGATCTACCAGCCGGAAGTCGCCGCCCGCGCGATCGTCCACGCGGGGGACCACCCGGAGCGCCGCGAGTACTGGGTGGGCGCGCCGACGGTCGGCACGATGATCGGCGACAAGTTCGCCGGCGGCCTGCTCGACCGCTACCTCGGGAAGACGGGCTACTCGTCGCAGCAGACCGAGCAGCCCCTGCCCGACGACGCGCCCGCGAACCTGTGGGAGCCCGCCGACGGCCCCGACGGCCACGACCGCGGCGCCCACGGCCGCTTCGACGACCAGGCCATGTCCCGGAGCCCCCAGCTCTGGGCCTCCCGCCACCACGGCCTGCTCGGCGCGGTCGCCGGCGGCGTGGCCGCGGTCGGCGCCGCGGCCGGCGGCATCGCCTTCCTCCGCCGCCGCTGACCCGCGAGTCGGCAGGAACCGGCCCGCGAGTCGGCAGGAACCGGCCCGCGAGTCGGCAGGAATAGGCCCGCGAGTCGGCAGGAATAGGCCCGCGAGTCCGACGAGCAGGGCGAGTCGTTGTGCACGGATCCGACATTCGACGGCCGGATCCTGCCGACTCGCGCGAACGGCGTCACCCGCGACCGGCGTCGACGTACCGGTCAGGGGCGGTAGAGGACGTCGAGGGCGGCGCTCAGGGCCCGGCGTCGGGCGCGGCCGCGCAGGCCGGCGGCGCGGAGGGCCGCGCGGGCGGCCAAACCGCCGCAGATGCCGTGCACCCCGCCGCCCGGGTGCGCCGACGACCCGCCCAGGTAGAGGTTGCGGACCACCGTCTCGGGCCGGCCCAGGCCGGGCACCGGCCGGAACACCAGCTGCTGGAACAGCTGCGCGGTGCCGCCGTTGACGGTGCCGGTCACGAGGTTCGGGTCGGTGCCCTCGACGTCGCTGGGCCGCTGCACGTCGCGGTGCACGACCCGGGCGCCGAAGCCCGGCGCGAAGGCCTCCACGGTCGCGTCGACCCGCCGGGCCAGCTCGTCGGCGGCGTCGTCGTCGGTGATGCCGCGCGGCAGGTGCGTGTACGCCCAGGCGCTCTCGGTGCCGGCCGGCGAGCGCGTGGGATCGGCCGTCGTCATCTGCCCGAACAGCATGTACGGCGACTCCGGCAGCCTCCGGGACTCCATGTCCGCCGACCAGCGGACGAGCTCGAGCTCGTCCGCGCCCAGGTGCACCGTTCCCGCCCCGGCCACGTCCGGCGCGCGCCACGGGATCGGCCCGTCCAGCGCCCAGTTGAGCTTGACGACGGGGGTGTCCCACAGGAACCGGTCGAGGTCGGCGAGCAGCCGGGCCGGCAGGGCGTCGCGAGGGAGGAGGTCGCGGTACAGGGTCGGGGCGTTGACGTCGGCGACCACGGCCCGGCGGACGCGGACGGTCAGCCCGGCCGCCGTGTGCACGGCGACGGCCCGCCCGCCGCGCACGTCGATCCGCTCCACCCGCTGACCCGGGTGCAGCGTCGCGCCTGCCGCCTCCGCCCGCCGGGCCAGCGCCGCGGCCAGCTCGCCGGCCCCGCCGACCGGGACGGGGAAGCCGTGCTGCTGGCCGAGCATCGCCAGCAGCCAGCCGTACGCGCCGCTCACCGGCGCGTCGCCCGGCACGTCCGCGTGCGCGGCGTTGCCCGCGAGCAGCAGCCGCGCCCCCTCGCCGCCGAACAGCTCCTCGCCCATCCGCTTCGCCGGCAGCAGCAGGAACCGGGCCAGCCGCAGCGCCTCGGCCGTGCCGATCGCGCGCAGCAGCGCCACCGGGCCGCGCACCGGCGGGAAGGTCGTGAACAGCGTGCGCAGCAGCGGCTCGCGGACGGCGTCCCACTGCCGGCACAGGTCCAGCCACGCGTCGCCGTCGGGGGCGTGCTCCTCGGCGAGCCCGGCCGCCGTCTTCTCGCGCTCGCGGTGGAGCACGGCGGCCCGCCCGCCGTCGGGTCGCGGCGGGTGCGCGAGCACGGCCGGAGCGTGCGACCAGCGCAGCCCGTGCGCCTCCAGGTCCAGCGCCTGCAGGACCGGCGACGCCCCGTAGAGCGGGTAGAACGCCGAGAACAGGTCCGCGGTGTACCCGGGGTGCAGCTGCGCCGAGCGCACCGCCCCGCCCAGGTGGTCCGTCGCCTCCAGCAGGACCACGTCCCAGCCGGCGTCGGCGAGCAGGGCGGCGGCCACCAGGCCGTGGTGGCCGCCGCCGACGACGACGGCATCGGCGGTCTGCGTCGGCATCCCACGATCCTGCCCGTGCCCCCGATGCCCTGCAGGTCGGGGCGGACCGGGAACCCGCGCAACGGTGCGGCGTCCCGGCACCGGACGCCGGCCTCACGGGCGGGGTGCCGCCCGTGCGGCGTCGAGCCCCTCCCGGATCGCCCGTTCGACCGGGCTCAGCTCCGCGGGGGCGCGGAACGGGTCGAGCGCGACCGCCGGCTCCAGCCCGGGCTGCGCCAGGAACCGCGGCCGTGTCCCGTGGTGGGGCTGCGCCGCGTGCACGACGAACGGGTGGCACACGAAGACGTCCCCCGCCCGCCCCGTCGCGAGGGCGACGGGACGCGAGCGCGACGCCGCGTCGACGCGCGGGGCGAGGTCGACCATCGCGATCCCCGCCTCGGCGAAGGGAGCGAGGACGGCCGGCACGTCGAGGTGGGAGCCCACGCGGATGCGGGTGGGGGCGTCGGCGTCACCGACCTCGGAGAAGAGGAACAGCAGCAGCAACGCCCGACCGCGCGAGGTCATGTCGACCCGCCACCGCAGGAAGTCACCGCCCGCGCCGTCGGCCGGGAAGCTCGCGTCGACGTGCCATCCCGCGTCGTCGGGCTCCTGCTCGTGCGGGAACCGGAGCGGGAAGCTGCCGAGCCCCGTCCGCGGCACCCACCGGCCCGGGCCCACCAGCGCGTCGAACGCGTCGACGAGTGCGGGGGTGTTGGCGGCCGCCGCGAAGGGCTCCTCGCCCTTGCCCGGCACCCAGCGCACCGGCTCGGTCCACGTGGTCGGGTCCGCGCGGTCGTAGCCGATCTCCTCCCACAGCAGGTCCGCGCACGCCGCCGCGACGTCGTCGGGCACGGCGCCGCGCACCGCGACGAACCCGTCCCTGACGAACGCGTCGACCTCGGCTGCCTCCACCGTGCCCTCCCCCCGCCGGGTCCGCCGACCTCCGGCCGACGGTGAGTCTCGGGCGGCCCGGCGCACCCGTCCACCGGGTTGCGATACCCCGGCGATCAGTCGGGCAGCAGCGGCACCTCGATGCCGTGGCCGTGGCGCAGCAGCGCCCCGCGGGTCACCGACGCCGAGCCGAACCGGCCGCGCACCCCGTCCAGGGCGGCGTCGAGCGCCGTCTCCCGGGCCGCCTCGCCGGCTGCCGGCGCGTGCACGGGCGGCCGGTGCTCGGTGAACGGCAGCGCGAGCTGGGCGCCCCCGTCACCGTCGAGGTTGCCCACGGTGACCCCGACGAGCGTGATGCCCCGCTCGTCGATCAGCGGCGCGGCCGCGTCGAGCAGGCCCCGGGCGGCCTCCAGCACGGCGTCGGTGCGGCTCGTCGCCCGGGCGAGGGTGTGCGAGCGGGTGACGCGGGTGAAGTCGGCGAACCGCAGCCGCAGCACGACCGTGCGTCCCACGCGGTGCGCCGCGCGCATCCGCCGCATCACCCGGTCGACGAGGCCGGCGAGCATCGCGTCGATCTCGGCCGACGTGCGCCGACCCCGGCCCAGCGCCCGCTGGGCGCCCATCGACCGGCGCCGCTGCCCCGTCCGCACGGGCCGCGGGTCGCGGCCGGCCGCGAGCGCGTGCAGGTGGTGCCCGGCCGCGGGCCCGAGCAGCGCGACCAGCGCGGACTCACCGAGGTCCGCGACGTCCGCGACCGTCCGGATCCCGAGCCCGTGCAGCTTGCCGGCCGTCACCGTGCCGACGCCCCACAGCAGCTCCACCGGCAGCGGGTGCAGGAACGCCAGCTCGCCGCCCACCGGCACCTCGAGCAGCCCGTCCGGCTTCGCGACCCGGCTGGCCACCTTGGCCAGGAACTTCGTGGGCGCCACGCCGACCGTGATCGGCAGCCCGACCCGCTCCGCGACCTGCACCCGCAGCCGCCGCGCGATGTCCACGGGCGGTCCGGCGATCCGACGCAGCCCCGTGACGTCGAGGAACGCCTCGTCGATCGAGATGCCCTCGACCACCGGCGTCGTGTCGTGGAAGACGCCGAAGACGTCCCGGCTCGCCGCCGAGTAGGCCGCGAACCGCGGCGGGACGACGACCGCCTGCGGGCACAGCCGCCGGGCGAGACCGCCACCCATCGCCGTGCGCACCCCGTACGCCTTCGCCTCGTAGCTCGCCGCCAGCACCACCCCCGCCCCGACGACGACCGGCCGCCCGCGCAGCGCCGGGTCGTCGCGCTGCTCGACCGACGCGTAGAACGAGTCGAGGTCGGCGTGCAGGATCGCCGACTCGGACACGAACACATGTTCGAATACGCCGTCGTCGCCGTCAACCCGCGCCGACGCCGGCCGGTCAGGGCCGCGGGCGCCGGACGTCGTGCAGGTGGTGCACCGGGTCGTGGAGCAGGTACCGCGCGAACGTCGCGACGGTGAAGCGGGCGCCGTCGCCGCGCCGCCCGGGTCGCTGCCACTGCTCGCCGCGCACGCCGTCGAACCGCGCCGCGAGGGCCGCCGCCGCCTCCTGCAGCTCCGCGGTCACCGTCGCCGGCCGCTGCTCGGCGTAGCGGTCCTCGACGGCGGTGGCGTCCTGGTCCCAGTCGGGGTACAGCGGGTCGTCGCGGGTCAGCATGAGCTCCAGCCGCCGGTCGTAGAGCCGGAACACGTCGCGGACGTGGCAGGCGTACTCCAGCGGCGACCACGTGTCCGGTCGCGGCCGGGCCCGGACCGCCGCGCCGCGCAGGACGTCCACCCACTCCTCGGCGTTCGCCCGCAGCAGCGCGGCGACGTCGGCCGGGTCCACGGTGCGCGTGTCCAGCCCGCACTCCGGGCACGGCCGCCGCAGCACCCACGTCCAGTCCTTGCCGTCCGGGACGATCCCGGCGCCCGGGGCGGCGACGGGCTCGTGGTCGTGCGGGAGCGGGGGTGACGACATGGCGCCCACGATGCCGCCGGTGACCGCACGGGTCCAGCTACCGTTCGCGCGTGCCATCCGGTAGCGATCCCTACACGATCGACCTGCGGCGCCTCCGCCTGCTCGGCGAGCTGCAGCGCCGGGGCACCGTCGCCGCGACGGCCGCCGCGCTCCACCTCACCCCGTCCGCGGTCTCCCAGCAGCTCGCCGCGCTCAGCCGCCAGGTCGGCGTGCCGTTGCTGGAGAAGCGCGGCCGCGGCGTCGTGCTCACCGGTGCGGCGCGGCTGCTCCTCGGGCACGCCGACGCCGTGGCCGCGCAGCTCGAGCGCGCCCGCGACGACCTGGACGCCTGGGTGCGCGCCGAGCGGGGCGACGTCGTCGTCGGCGCGTTCGCGAGCGCGGTGAGCGGCCTGCTCCCCGCCGCGCTCGCCGAGCTGGACGGCCGGCGGCCCGCGCTGCGGGTCACCGTCGTCGAGGCCGAACCACCCGAGCTCCTCACCCGGCTCGACGCCGGTCGGGTCGACGTCGCGGTCTGCGTCGACCACGCCCCGGTCCCGCCGCGCACCGACCGCCGCTACCGGCGCCGCCCGCTGTTCGTCGAACCGCTCGACGCCGCCCTGCCCGCGGCGCACCCGGCCGCGGCCACGGCGGACGCCGTCGCCCTCCCCGACCTCGCGGAGGACCCGTGGGTGCTCGGCGAGCCGGACACCTGCTGCGGCGCGATCACCCGCGCGGTGTGCGCGGCCGCCGGGTTCACCCCCGACGTCGCCCACCACGTCGACGACTGGCAGGCCGTCGCGGCGCTCGTCGCGGCCGGTGCGGGGGTGGCCCTCGTGCCCCGGCTCGCCCGGCCCGCGCCCCGCGACGGGCTGGTGCTGCGCCCGGTCGCGGGGACGGCGCCGACCCGGACGGTGTTCGCGGCCGTGCGGGCGGGCACCGACCGCAACCCGCTCGTCGCGGCCGTCCTCGACGCCCTCGCCGCCGCAGGTGGGCGGGCCGGCTGACGGGAGGTCAGCCGGAGTCGCGGGCCTTCGCCGTCGCCCGGTCGTTCGCCTTCCGGATCGCCTCCACCAGCTCGTCCTTGTCCATCTTCGAGCGGCCCTTGACGTCGAGGCGCCGCGCGAGGTCCTGCAGGTGCTTCTTGCTGGCGTTCGCGTCGACGCCGCCGGCCGTCGGGCGGCCGGAGTCGCGGTCGTTCGTCGCCGCCTGGGCGTCCGACGGGCCGTAGCGCTCCTTGGGCTCCCAGTGGTCGCCCACCTTCTCGTGGGTGTGCTTGAGCGCGGAGAACGCCGTGCGGTGCGCGCGCTCGCCCTCGCCGTAGCTGTCGACGGCCGAGTCGTGGGCCGCGGACCAGGTGTCGACCGCCTTCTGGTCCGACCGCAGGATCGTGCTCGGGATGTCCGCGCCCTTCGGCGTACGTTCGGCCATGCTGTGGGATACCCGCGAGCCGCGGCGCGTACCGGTGCGACCGCCGGGACCGCGGCGCCGCGCCGACGAGGAGGAGTGGCATGACCGAGCGACCCCGGGTGGTGGTGGTCGGGGGCGGGTTCGCCGGCTTCCACGCCGCCCGCTCCCTGTCGAAGCGGCTGGGCGGCGACGCCGAGATCGTGCTGGTCAGCGCCACCGACTACTTCCTGTACCTGCCCCTGCTGCCCGAGGTGGCGGCCGGCGTGCTGGAGCCCCGGCGGGTGGCCGTGCCGCTCTCGGCGAGCCTGCCGGGGGTGGAGGTCGTCCTCGGCGAGGTCGACGAGATCGACCTCGGGGCCCGCCGCGTGGGCTGGAAGGACCCCGAGGACGGCCGCGGCGGCGTCACCTACGACCGGCTGCTGATCACGGTGGGCAGCGTGAACAGGCTGCTGCCGATCCCCGGCGTCAGCGAGCACGCGCACGGCTTCCGCAGCCTGCCCGAGGCCATGTACCTGCGCGACCACATCACCCGTCAGATCGAGCTCGCCGCCGTGACCGACGACCCGGCCGAGCGGACGGCGCGCTGCACCTTCGTCGTCGTCGGCGCCGGCTACACCGGGACGGAGGTGGCGGCCCAGGGCGTGCTGTTCACCGACCAGCTCGTGGCCGCGCACCCGGCGCTGCGCGAGCAGCCGGTGCGCTGGATGTTGCTCGACATGGCCGCCCGGGTGCTGCCCGGGCTGGACGAGCGGCTCTCGAGGACCGCGGACCGGGTGCTGCGCGAGCGCGGCGTCGAGGTGCGGATGGGCCAGTCGGTCCAGGAGGCCCACCACGGCGGCGTGGAGCTCACCACCGGTGAGCAGGTGCCGACGCGCTCGCTGGTCTGGTGCGTCGGCGTGCGGGCGGACCCGCTGGTCGAGAGCCTCGGCCTGAAGACGGACAAGGGCCGGCTGGTCGTCGACGAGTACATGCGCGTCCCCGGGCACCCCGAGGTCTTCGCGTGCGGCGACGCGGCGGCCGTGCCGGACGTGACGCGCCCCGGCCAGCCGACGGCGATGACGGCCCAGCACGCCCAGCGCCAGGGCGCGCTGGTGGGCCGCAACATCGCCGCGTCGCTGGGCAAGGGCACCAGCCGTCGGTACAAGCACCACGACCTCGGCTGGGTCGTCGAGCTGGGCGGCCGCGACGCCGCGGCGAACCCGCTGAAGGTCCCGCTCGCCGGGCTGCCGGCCAAGGCGGTCACGCGCGGGTACCACCTGTTCGCGATGCCGGGCAACCGGATCCGGACGGCGGCGGACTGGGCGCTCGACGCCGTGCTCCCGCGCCAGACCGTGCAGCTCGGGCTGGTGCGGGCCAACGCCGTGCCGCTGGAGACCGCCGCCCCGGAGCGCCCGCACGGCACCTGACGCGGGGCGGCACCCGCACGGGGGTCGCCGTCGGGGCCGCGGTGGGGGATGCTGCGCCTCGTGACCGCCACGCCGGACGCCCGGGCCTACGCCTTGGTGCTGCGCCAGGCGGCGCACGACGCGGTGCGGGCCGTCCTGGCCGCCCCGCCGGAGTCCGCGACGGCCTCGATGGCGTTGCGGGGGGTGACGGCCTGGCTCGTCCGGACCTACGGCCCCGGCGCGGCGCAGGACCTGGCCGAGGAGCTGGCCGTCGATCTCGCCGAGGCCCTCGACGCGCTCTCCTCGGTCGAGGGCCGCCACCCGCTGGCGCTGCTCGACGCCTGGTTCCACGACGAGCCCGAGCCCCCCGGGGCGGCGCCCGTCCCCGAGGTGCCCGCGCCGCGCACCGCGGACGACCCGCCGGCCGCCTCGTTCGCCCCGGCCGGGGAGGACAGCGCGGGGCGGTCGTGACACGGCCCGGCGCAGGAGGACCGGCCGCTCGCCCGTGACGCCGGCGGTCGGATCCGGTGCACGCAATGAACGAAAGCACCGCGACGGCCGCGGCGGCCCGCATCCTCGTGCCGGGTCGTCGCCGCACCGGGCGACACCGTCGGCCGTCGAGGAGGACGCCGTGTCCGTGTCAACCAGTTCCGCGGAGCGGTCGCCCGTCAAGCGCGACCGCACGCACTACCTCTACGTCGCGGTCATCGTGGCCGTGGTCGCCGGCATCGTCGTCGGCTTCGTCTCGCCGGGCCTCGGCAAGGCGCTCAAGCCGCTCGGCACCGGGTTCGTCGACCTGATCAAGATGATGATCTCACCGGTGATCTTCTGCACCATCGTGCTGGGCATCGGGTCGATCCGCCAGGCCGCCAAGGTCGGCAAGGTCGGCGGGCTCGCGCTGGGCTACTTCCTCGCGATGTCGACCGTCGCGCTGGCCATCGGCCTGCTGGTGGGCAACGTCCTCCACCCGGGCGAGGGGCTGGTGATCAGCGAGGCCGGTCGGGCCGCCGCCGAGAAGGCCGCGGGCGCCGAGGCGCAGACCACCACCGAGTTCCTGCTGGGCATCATCCCGACCACGCTCGTCTCCCCGCTGGTCGGCGAGTCCGTGCTGTCGACGCTGTTCGTCGCGCTGCTCGTCGGGTTCGCCGTCCAGGCCCTCGGCAACGCCGGCAAGCCGATCCTGCGCGGGGTCAAGCACTTCGAGCGGGTCGTCTTCCGCGTGCTGGCGATGATCATGTGGGTGGCGCCCATCGGGGCGTTCGGGGCCATCGCCGCGGTGGTGGGGGAGACGGGCTGGTCCGCGCTGGCCGCCCTCGCCCAGATCATGCTCGGCTTCTACCTGACGTGCTTCCTGTTCATCGTGGTCGTGCTCGGCGCCCTGCTGCGGGTCGTGACCGGCCTGTCGATCTTCAAGCTGATGCGCTACCTCGCGCGGGAGTACCTGCTGATCGTCTCGACGTCGTCGTCGGAGTCGGCGCTGCCGCGGCTCGTCGCGAAGATGGAGCACCTGGGCGTCTCGCGGCCCGTCGTCGGCATCACCGTGCCCACCGGCTACTCGTTCAACCTCGACGGCACCGCCATCTACCTGACCATGGCGTCGCTGTTCATCGCGTCGGCGCTGGGCAACCCGCTCTCCGTCGGCGAGCAGGTCGCGCTGCTCGTGTTCATGATCATCGCGTCGAAGGGCGCGGCCGGCGTCACCGGCGCCGGGCTGGCCACCCTGGCCGGCGGCCTGCAGGCCCACCGCCCGGACCTGGTGGACGGCGTCGGCCTGATCGTCGGGATCGACCGGTTCATGTCCGAGGCCCGCGCGGTGACCAACTTCTCGGGCAACGCCGTCGCGACGCTGCTGATCGGCAAGTGGGTCGGCGAGTACGACCACGAGCGCGCCGAGCGCGTGCTCGACGGCCACGACCCGTTCGACGAGGCCACCATGCTCGACGAGGACGACGACGACCCGGAGCCGGCTCCGGCCCCGGCGGGCCGCGCCGACGGGTCCGCCCCGCAGCCGGTCGGGGCGTCGCAGCGCTGACCGCCGGCGCTCACCCCGCCGTGGCCCCGTGACGCGAGGCGTCGACGGGGCCACGATGGGCATCCGGACATCTCATCGACGAGGAGCGGGCATGCCGCAGGGAAGCTACGAGCTGGTCCAGTCCGACGACGGGTACACCGTCCGCATCTCCTCGCGGGGTGCTGCCGTGCTGGCCACACCGACGATCAACCGGGGGACGGCGTTCACCTACGAGCAGCGTCGGGAGCTGGGGCTCGTCGGGTTGCTGCCGTCGGGGGTCTCGACGCTGGACTCGCAGCTGCGCCGGACCTACGCGCAGTACTGCAACCAGGGCACCGACCTCGCGAAGTGGGTCTACCTGACGAACCTGCGCAACCGCAACGAGGTGCTGTTCTACAAGCTCCTGGCCGAGCACATCGAGGAGATGCTGCCGATCGTCTACACCCCGACCGTGGGGCTCGCGATCGAGCGGTTCAGCAACGAGTTCCGGCGCTCGCGGGGGGTGTACCTGTCCGTCGACCACATCGACGACGTCGAGACCGCGCTGCGCAACACCGGTCTGGGCGCCGAGGACGTCGACCTGCTGGTGGCGACGGACTCCGAGGGCATCCTCGGGATCGGCGACCAGGGCGTGGGCGGGATCGAGATCTCGGTCGGCAAGCTCGCGGTGTACACCGCCGCCGCGGGCATCCACCCGTCGCGGGTGCTGCCCGTGGTGCTCGACGTGGGCACGGACAACCTGAACCTGCTCAGCGACGAGATGTACCTGGGCGAGCGGCACGCCCGGGCCCGCGACGAGCGCTACGACCAGCTCATCGACGCCTACGTGGCGGCCTGCCAGAAGCTCTTCCCGCGGGCGATGCTGCACTGGGAGGACTTCGGCGCGAGCAACGCCCGGCGGATCCTCAACCGCTACGCCGACCGGGTGTGCACGTTCAACGACGACATGCAGGGCACCGCGGCGGTCGTGCTCGCGGCGGCCTTCGCCGCGGTCCGCGCGGCCGGGTCGCGGATGCGCGACCAGCGAGTCGTCATCCACGGCTCCGGCACGGCGGGCCTGGGGATCGCGGACGCCATGCGCGACCAGATGGTCCGCGAGGGGCTGTCGCACGAGGAGGCCACGGGCCGGTTCTGGGCCCTGGGCCGCAGCGGGCTGCTGGGCGACGACCGGCTGGAGCACCTGCTGGACTTCCAGGTCCCCTACGCCCGCCGGTGGGAGGAGATCAAGGACTGGGGTGCGCCCGGGACCCGGCCCGGGCTGGCCGACGTGGTCCGGAACGTGCGGCCGACGATGCTCATCGGCTGCTCCACGCAGTCCGGCGCGTTCACCGAGCAGATCGTGCGCGACATGGCGGCGCACTGCTCGCGGCCGATCATCATGCCGCTGTCGAACCCCACGTCCAAGGCCGAGGCGATGCCCGCCGACCTGCTGGCCTGGACCGACGGCGCGGCGCTGGTGGCCACCGGCAGCCCGTTCGCACCGGTCGAGCACCGCGGGGTCACCTACCAGATCGCGCAGGCCAACAACGCGCTCGTCTTCCCGGGCCTCGGGCTCGGCGTCACCGTCGCGCGGGCGACCCGGATCACCGACCGGCTGATCGCGGCCGCGGCCGACGCCGTCGCCCAGCTGTCGAACGCCACCCGCCCGGGTGCCCCGCTGCTCCCTCCGGTGAGCCAGCTGCGCCCGGTGTCGGCGGCGGTGGCGATCGCGGTGGTGCGCGCGGCGGTGGCCGACGGGCTGGCCCAGGTCGAGGTGGAGAACCCGATCCAGCTGGTGCACCAGGCCATGTGGCGCCCGCAGTACCCGCGGCTGGAGACCAAGCCGCTCTGACCCCGGGACGTCGCCGCGGTCCGATCGGAGCAGGGCCACCCTGCTGCGACGGGCCGCAGCGGCGACCGGGCGTTGCGCCGCGTCGACCGGGCGGGCAGGGTCGGCGCCGGTGTCGACGCAGATCCAGCCCATCGGTGTCCTGATCGTGGAGGACGAACCCACCGCCGCCGAGGCGCTGGCGCTGCACGTCGGGCGCGTGCCGGGCTTCGCGGTGGTGGGGCACGTCCGCGCGGGCGGAGCCGCGCTGCGCCGGGTCGCGGCCGGCGGGGTGGACCTGGTCCTGCTCGACATCTACCTGCCCGACATCTCCGGGCTCGAGGTGCTGCGCCGGCTGCGCGCCGGTGGCCACACCGTGGACGTCGTCGCCACCACCCGGGCCCGGGACCTGTCCGTGGTGCAGGCGGCGGTGTCGTTCGGCGTCACGCAGTACCTGGTCAAGCCGTTCACGTCCGCGGCGGTGCGGCAGAAGCTGGAGCGCTACGCCGCGTACCGGGCGTCGCTCGCCGGCGCGGGCCTGCCCGTGGCCCAGGAGGAGATCGACAGCCTGTTCGGGGCGCTGCGCGAGGCGGCCGAGGCGACCGGGCTGCCGAAGGGCATCAACCAGGCGTCGCTGCAGACGGTCGTCGCGGCCCTGCGGACGGCGCTGGAGAGGGACGCGACGGGGTCGCACCCGACCCCCTCCCCGGCGGACGAGGACGCCGAGGAGGGGGTCGGTGCCCGGTCGGCGGCGGAGCTGGCCGGAGCGCTGGGGATGTCGCGGGTGACCACGCGCCGCTACCTCGAGTACCTCGTCGACGCCGGCCTCGCCCACCGCCGGGCGCGCTACGGCGGCACCGGACGTCCCGAGTTCGAGTACCGGTGGCTGCCGCGCCACGGCCGGCCCGACCCGCGCTGAAAGAACCAGGGAGGCGAAACGCGGCGTACGGCGCTCCCGTGCGGTAGATGTACGGGAGGTGACGCGGCGGGAGGCGACATGCGCGACGACGCACGAGCCCGCAACTCGCCGGACCCACGGGCCCGCCGTCGCTCGCTCGACCCACGGGCCCGCCGTCGCTCGCCGCGAACCTGGAGCCTCGCCACCCAGATCTTCGTCATCCAGGTCGCCGTCGTCCTCGTGGTGCTGGTCGGTGCCGGTGTCGCGGCCTTCGCCAACGCCGCGGCGGCCAACTCCGACTCCGCGGAGGACGAGGTGCTCGGCGTGGCCCGGACCCTGGCCGTCGACCCCGAGGTGTCCCGGGCCCTGGGCACCGGCGATCCCGCCGCGGTGCTGCAGCCGCTGGCCGAGCGGGTCCGGGGCGACACGGGCACCGACTTCGTCGTCGTCATGACGCCCGACGGCGTCCGCTACAGCCACCCCGACCCCGCCCAGATCGGCGGCCGCTTCCGCGGCACCATCGCGCCGGCCGCGGCGGGCGGCACGGTGGTCGAGACCTTCACCGGCACGCTCGGGCCGTCGGTGCGCGCGGTGGTGCCCGTGGTCGTCGACGGGCGGGTCGCGGGGCTCGTCGCGGTGGGCCGGACGGTCACGCGCGTCAGCGGGGAGATGTTCCGGCAGGTGCCCCTGCTGGCCGGGACCACGGCCGCGGCGCTCCTCGTGGCCGGCCTCGGGTCGTGGCTGGCCAGCCGCTGGCTCCGGCGCACCACCCACGACCTCGGCCCCGCCGAGCTGAGCCGGATGTACGAGTACTACGACGCCGTGCTGCACGCCGTCCGCGAGGGGCTGCTGCTCCTCGACCGCTCGGGCCGGCTGCAGCTGGTCAACGACGAGGCCCGACGCCTGCTCGTCCTGCCGGACGACGCGCTGGGCCGCCGCGTCGACGACCTGGGCCTGCCGCCGGCGTTCGGGAACGCGCTGGCGTCCGGGGCGGAGCGCGCCGACGAGATCTTCCTGACCGACGCCCGCGTGGTCGTGGTCAGCCAGGCCGCCGCCCGGTGGGCCGGCCAGCACCTGGGCACGGTCGTCACGCTGCGCGACCACACCGAGCTGCGGGCCCTGGTCAGCGAGCTGCAGACGATCCGCGGCTTCGCCGAGGCGCT
>DASVUG010000145.1:0-7604 GCA_036387155.1 Pseudonocardia sp.
TGGTCCAGATGCGGCGCTCCGACCGGCCCTCGACGAGCGTGAGCGGGCGGGCACGCTGCAGGATCACGTGGTCGCCGTCGGCGAGGTCCGTGGTGGGGGCCGGCTCGAGGCGGTCCTGCGGCGCGGCGGCCAGGCCGGCGGAGCGCAGCGCGCCGGCGACGTCGGCCGCGAAGGTGTGCACCACGCGGTCCCGCCCGTCGACGGTGACGGTGACGACCTTGTCCGCGGCGACGGCGGTCGCGCCGGTGGCGACCAGGATGATCAGGGCGGTCACCACCCCCGCGCGGACGAGGGCGCGACGGCGGCCGGTGGGTCCGGGCGACACGACGGCTGCGGGCTGCGGGGCCGCGGACCCGTCGACGAACGTCACCGCCCGCGGCACCCGCACCTCGACGGCCAGCCCGCCGAGCGGGATCGTCGTGCGCGGCGCCGTCGACATCTGGATCGGCTGCGCCTCGACGCCGACGTTGCGCAGCGCCTCGTCCACCGACGCGGCCGTGGTCCAGATCCGCCGCTCCGACCGGCCCTCGACGAGCGTGAGCGGGCGGGCCCGCTGCAGGATCACGTGGTCGCCGTCGGCGAGGTCCGTGGTGGGAGCGGGCTCGAGGCGGTCCTGCGGCGCGGCGGCCAGACCGGCGGACCGCAGTGCCCCGGCGACGTCGGCGGCGAACGTGTGCACCACGCGGTCGCGCCCGTCGACGGTCACGGTGACGACCTTGTCCGCGGCAACGGCGGTCGCGCCGGTGGCGACCAGGGTGAGCAGCGCGGTGACCACCCCCACGCGGACGAGGGCGCGGCGGCGGCCGGTGGGGCCGGGCGACACGACGGCTGCGGGCTGCGGGGCCAGGGGCGGCCGGGAGACGGCCGGCGGGGTGGCGGGGAGGGCCGCGGGCCCGTCGGGCGCACCCGGGACGGCGGGCAGCTGCTCGGTCGGCGGGTCGGCGTCGGGCGCCCGTCCCACGGCCGGCACGGCCGGCAGGGGCCGGGTCAGCCACTCGCGGTCGGCGTGGACCGGGTGCTCCGGTACAGCCGGGTGCTCGGGTTGCGCCGTCCACGCCGGCCCGCCCCGCCGGTCCGGGCCGCCCCGGCGCGCCTCCGGGCCGCCCCGGCCGGCGCGCGCGCCGGACCCCGCGCGCGGCCGTCCCCCGGCGGGGCGGTGCGCCCCGCGGGACGGGCGGGCGGAGACGTCGACCACGGAGCTCCCGATCTCGTCGGTTCCGGGACGGGAGGCGCGGCGACCCGCGCTGCTGGGGAGCGGTCCCACCCCGGGGCTGATGATGAAACCGTAACGGAAAGTGACCGTGAGGTGCGTACCGCGACACGCCGTGATCGCCGAGCGGCCGCACGGCGACGGTCAGCGTGCGGACCGGGCGCCAGGCGAAGGGGGCGCCGCGGCCGGCGGCAGTGCGGCGAGCCCGAACACGGCCTCCGCCGTCCGCCGGGCGCTGTCGGCGACGCGTTCGGCCGACTGCCCGCGCACGCCGGCCAACCCGCGCACCGTCCACGGCAGGCAGTAGGGCTCGTTGGCGCGCCCGCGGTGCGGGTGCGGGGTCAGGAACGGCGCGTCGGTCTCCACGAGGAGCTGCCCGTCGGGCACGAGCGCCGCCGCCTCCCGCAGCCCGGCGGCGTTCTTGAACGTCACGGGCCCGGCGAAGGACAGCACGTACCCGGCGTCGACGCAGGTTCGTGCCATCGCCGCGTCGCCGGAGAAGCAGTGGAACACCACCGTGGCCGGCGCGCCCTCCTCGGCCAGGACGCGCAGGACGTCGTCGTGGGCGTCCCGGTCGTGGATCATCAGCGGCTTGCCGAGCCGCTTGGCGAGGTCGATGTGCCAGCGGAAGGCGCGCTCCTGGGCCTCGTGCGGGGAGTGGTCCCAGTAGTGGTCCAGCCCGGTCTCCCCGACGGCGACGACGCGCGGGTCGGCTGCGAGCCGCTCGATCTCCGCGAGGTCACCCTCGGTCGTCGTCGCCGTGCGCGTGGGGTGCAGCGCGACGGCCGCGACCACGCGGTCGTCCCAGTGCGCGGCCGCGACGACCCACCGCGCGCTCGCGAGGTCGTCCGCGACCGTGACGACGCGCCCCACCCCGACGGCCGCCGCCCGGTCGAGCGCGGCGGCGACGTCGGCGGCGTCGACGCACCCGCACGCGTCGAGGTGGGTGTGGGCGTCGACGGTCGGGACACCCAGCGGCTCGGGCGGCTCCGGCGGTGGTCGACGCCCGTACGCGCCCGTCACCCCGCTCCCCCGCCGCACCCCGTCGACACCGCGACGCGCCCGCCCACGAACCCGGTCAGCGGGCGATCGGGGCCCACTCCGGGCCCGTCTCGGCCAGCTCCGGGTCCAGCTTCGCGAAGATCGGCGTCGGCTTGGCCAGCGCGCGGCCCACCTCGATCGGCGTCGACGCCCAGCGCGCCTGCTCGGTGGCGTAGTTCCCGGTCAGGATCGGGTTGATCCGGCCCGGGATGTCGAGGTCCGGGACGTCGACCAGGTCCGGCTGCGAGGCCCACACCCCGGTGCCGCCCAGCGCCTCGTGCACCTGCTGCGCGGCGTGCGGGAGGAACGGCGTGAGCAGCGTGTTCGCGTCCTGCACGACCTGCAGCGCCGTGTGCAGGATCGTGTCGCGGCGGTCCGGGTCGTCCTTGCGCTTCCACGGCTCCTGCTCCGACAGGTACCGGTTCGCCGCCGAGACGACGCGCATGGCCTCGGCGATCCCGGCGCGGAAGCGCGAGTGCGCGAGGTGCGCCCCGACGGTGTCGAAGGCGGCCTTCGACAGCGCCAGCAGGTCGAAGTCGGCGCGGGTCGGCGCCGTCGACGGGGGGATCGCGCCGTTGTTGCGGTGCGCCATCGACACCGACCGGTTGACCAGGTTGCCCCACTCGTTGGCCAGCTCGAAGTTGATCCGGCGGACGAACTCGTCCCAGGTGAAGTCGACGTCCTGGGTCTCCGGGCCGGCCGCGGCGATGAAGTACCGCAGGGCGTCCGGCCCGAACTGCGCCAGGAAGTCCCGCAGGTAGATCACGGTGCCGCGGGAGGTCGAGAACTTCGACCCGCTCATCGTGAGGAACTCGCTCGACGCGATCTCGCTGGGCAGGTTCAGCGCACCGTACGGGCCCGGCTCACCGCCGTGGTCGCCCCGGCCGTTGTGCCCGAGCAGCAGCGCCGGCCAGATCTGGGCGTGGAAGGTGATGTTGTCCTTGCCCATGAAGTGCACGATCTCGGCCGCCGGGTCGTTCCACCAGGCCTGCCAGGCGTCGGGGTCGCCGCTGCGCCGGGCCCATTCGACGCTCGCCGAGAAGTAGCCGATCACCGCGTCGAACCACACGTAGAACTTCTTCAGCGGCTGGTCGCGCCACCCGTCGAGCGGGATCGTGACGCCCCAGTCCAGGTCGCGGGTGATGGGCCGGGGCCGCATGTCGTCGAGCAGGTTCCGGGTGAAGTTGAGGACGTTGGGCCGCCACCCCGTCTTCGTCGACAGCCACGAGCCCAGCGACTTGGTGAACGCCGGCAGGTCCAGGAACAGGTGCTCGGTCTCGACGAAGCGCGGCACCTCGCCGTTGATCCGCGACCGCGGGTTGATCAGGTCCGCGGCGTCGAGCTGGTTGCCGCAGTTGTCGCACTGGTCGCCCCGCGCGCCGTCGTACCCGCAGATCGGGCAGGTGCCCTCGACGTAGCGGTCGGGCAGCGTCCGCCCGGTGGACGGGCTGATCGCCCCCGTCGTCGTCTTCGGGATCACGTAGCCGTTGCGGTGCAGGGCCAGGAAGATCTGCTGGGTGACCTCGGCGTGGTTGCCGGTGGTGGTGCGGGTGTAGAGGTCGTAGGTGACGCCCAGGCCGCGCAGGTCCTCGGCGATGACTCGGTGGTACTTGTCGGCCGTCTGCTGCGGGGTGAGCCCCTCCTTCTCCGCCTGCACGAGGATCGGCGTGCCGTGCTCGTCGCTGCCGGAGACCATGAGCACCCGCCGGCCGGCCATCCGCTGGTAGCGGGAGAACACGTCGGAGGGCACACCGATGCCGGAGACGTGGCCGATGTGCCGGGGGCCGTTGGCGTACGGCCAGGCCACGGCGGTCAGCACGGGGGAACTCATGGAACCAGCGTATTCCGGTTCGCCGGACCCCCTCCGGGGGCACCATGCAGGTGTGGACGACACCGATGTCGACGACGGCCCGGACGACGACGCGGTCCGGCGGCTGCTGACCGGCACGACGACCTGGGCCGTGGTCGGGCTGTCGACCAACAGCCTGCGCCCCGCCTACGGCGTCGCCCGGTTCCTCCAGTCGGTGGGCAAGCGGGTCGTGCCCGTGCACCCGCGCGCGGAGACGGTGCACGGCGAGGTCGGCTACCGCACGCTCGCGGACGTCCCCTTCGCGGTGGACGTCGTGGACGTCTTCGTCAACTCCGACCGTGCGGGCAAGATCGCCGACGAAGCCCTGGCGACGCCCGCGCGGGCGGTGTGGTTCCAGCTCGGCGTGGTCGACGAGGCGGCGGCGCGCCGCGTGCGCGCGGCCGGGCGGCTGTTCGTGGGCGACCGCTGCCCGGCGATCGAGTGGCCGCGCCTGGGCCTGCCCCGCTGAGGGTGCGAGCGCCGGCTCCCGTGTCGTGAAAGCCACTTCCAGGACGCCGCACGTCGTGAAGGTGGCTTTCACGACACGCGCCGCAGGCGCCGCACGCGCCGCGTCCCATGACTGCAGGAAAGCCACCTTCATGCAGTCACACCGCAGGAAAGTGGCTTTCCTGACCTAACCCGGACCCCCGCCGTCCGCGACCGCGGCCGCGTACAGCTCCCGCTTCGACACCCCCGCCCCCACGGCGACGGCGGCGACGGCGTCCTTGAGCCGCTCCCCGCCCGCCACCCGCTCGCGCACGGCGTCGACCAGCGAGTCCGCGCTCGGCGGGGCCGCCGGCGCGGCGCCCGCGAGCACGACCGTCACCTCGCCGCGCACCGGGTCGTCCACCGCGCCCGCCGCCAGCTCCGCGAGCGTCCCGCGCCGGACCTGCTCGTGCAGCTTCGTCAGCTCCCGGCACACCGCGGCCGCCCGCCCGCCACCCAGCACCTCCACCGCCGCGGCGAGGGTGTCGGCGAGCCGGTGCGGCGACTCGAAGAAGACGGTGGCCCGCGGCTCGTCGTGCAGCGTCGCGAGCCACCGCCGCCGCTCGCCCGGTCGCCGCGGCGCGAAGCCCTCGAAGCAGAAGCGCTCGACGGGCAGGCCCGACAGCACCAGCGCCGTCGTCACCGCCGACGGCCCGGGCAGGCACGTCACCGGAAGCCCTTCGGCGGCGGCGGCGGCCACCAGCCGGTACCCCGGGTCGGACACGGCGGGCATGCCGGCGTCGGTGACGACCAGCACCGTGCGCCCCGCCCGCACCTCGTCGAGCAGGCGCGGCAGCCGGGCGGCCTCGACGGCGTCGTAGTGGCTCACGACCCGCCCGCCCACCGCCACGGACAGGGCCGCGGCCAGCGTCCGCAGCCGCCGCGTGTCCTCCGCGGCGACCACGTCCGCGGTGGCCAGGGCCGCGCGCAGCCGGGGCGAGGCGTCGCCGACGTTGCCGAGCGGGGTGGCCGCGAGCACCAGGCCGGTCTCCCGGCGGCGGTCACCCGTCCCGTCCGGCCCCGTCCCCTCCGACCCCGCCACCGCCGGCGCGGCCCCGTCCGGCCCGGCCCCGTCCGACGCACCGTTCACGCTCGTCAGCCTACGATCCGACCCGTGGGGGAGAGCGCGGCCGTCGGTGGGCCGACGGTCGTGCGGCCGACACCGGTGTACTCCGTCGCCGCGCCCGAGCGGGCGACGGCCCCCGCGCCCGCCGAGGCCGTCGCGGTCGTCCCGATCGGCACGGGACCGGCCCCGCAGGCCCCGCCACCGCCGGTGCGGCGGCTCGGTCCGCCGATGCCCGACGACCGGCGGCGCGGCTGGGTCGTCGCGCTGACGCTCACCCTGGTCGCCGGGATCGTCCGCTTCGTGGGGCTGAACCGCCCCACCGACGGCGGCACCCCCGTCTTCGACGAGAAGCACTACGTCCCGCAGGCCTGGCAGATGCTGCGCAACGGCGGCGTCGAGGACAACCCCGGCTACGAGCTGGTCGTGCACCCGCCGCTGGGCAAGCAGCTCATCGCCGTGGGCGAGTGGCTGCTGGGCTACGACGGCTGGGGCTGGCGGGCGTCGGCGGCGCTGGCCGGAACGCTGATGGTGCTGCTCGTCGTGCGGGTGGCCCGACGACTGACCCGCTCGACCTTCCTGGGCGGCGTCGCCGGGGTGCTGCTGATCTGCGACGGGCTGTCGCACGTGCAGTCGCGGATGGGGATGCTGGACGTCTTCGCGGCCTTCTTCGTGCTCGCCGCCTTCGCGACGCTGCTCGCGGACCGCGACGACGTCCGCGACCGGATGGCGGCGGTGGTCGCCGACGGCCGGATCGACGACAGCCCGTTCGGGCCGCGGCTCGGCGTGCGCTGGTGGCGCTTCGGCACCGGGCTGGTGCTCGGGCTGGGCTGCGCGGTCAAGTGGTCCGGCGTCTACTGGCTGGCGGCCTTCGCGGTCACGACGCTCGTCCTCGACGCCACCGCACGCCGGGCGGCCGGGGTGCGCCGCCCGTGGGTCGGCGCGCTCGTCCGCGACGTCCCCCCCGCACTGGCGGTGCTCGCCCTGCTCCCGGTGCTGGTCTACCTCGGCTCGTGGTGGGCCTGGTTCGGCAGCGAGACCGGGATCGACCGGAACGTCGTCGGCCTGCACCGCGGCGAGAACGGCGTCGGGCCGGACGGGCCGTGGGCCTTCGTGCCGGACGCGCTGCGGTCGCTGTGGTTCTACAGCGCGCACGTGCTCGACTTCCACGCCGGGCTCACCACCGTGGCCAGCGGCCAGCACCCGTGGGAGTCCAAGCCGTGGACGTGGCCGATGGGCCTGCGCCCGATGCTGTACTACTTCGCCTCCGGCGCGAAGGTGAGCGGCTGCGGCACCGGCGACTGCGTGAGCGCGGTCATGCTGGTCGGCACCCCGGCACTGTGGTGGCCGGCGATCCCGGTGCTGGCATGGAGCCTGTGGCGGGCGGTGACCGGCGCGGACTGGCGGTACGCGACGGTGCTCGTGGGCTACGGCGCGGGGGTGCTGCCGTGGTTCGCCAACATCGACCGGCAGATGTACCTGTTCTACATGACGCCGGTGGCGCCGTTCCTGGTGCTGGCGGTCGTGCTGGTCATGGGCGAGCTGCTGGGCCCGGCCGACGCGCCGTGGGAACGCCGCCAGACGGGGCTGCTGGTCGTCGCCCTCTGGGTGGGGCTGGTCGTGGCCAACTTCGCCTACCTGTGGCCGATCCTCGTGGGCGTGCCGATCACCCCGGAGGCGTGGGACCTGCAGCTGTGGCTGCCGTCCTGGCGCCCGTGACCGTCCGGTTCCGTCAGCAAGGTGGCTTTGCTGTCACGAGACGGCAGCAAGGCCACCCTGCTGGCACTCCGCCACGGCTGCCTCAGGCCGCGGCCAGCAGCGCGCTCGCCGTCAGCGCCAGGCCCACGCCCGTGAGCTGCAGCCCGGAGAGCCGCTCGCCCAGGACGACCCGGGCGAGGACGACCACGACGACGGGGTAGAGCGAGACGAGCACCCCCGCGACGCTCAGCGCGCCC
>DASVUG010000146.1:0-2928 GCA_036387155.1 Pseudonocardia sp.
ACCGAGCGCAGGAAGGCGGTGCCGAGGCGGGTGTCGGCGGCGGCCCAGGCGGCGACGGCGGTGACCTGCTCGGCGTAGTCGTAGGGGATGTTCGGGAAGTCCGAGCCGAACACGACGCGGTCCGCGACGCCGGCCAGGCGGGCGGGCCAGTCGGGCGGGAGCGGCGCGAAGGCCTCGGTGAACGCGGTGCCGACCATCGTCGTGTCGAGGTGGACGCGCGGGAAGCGGGCCACGAGGTCGAGCGCGGCGGCGTAGTCGGGCAGGCCGGCGTGGGCGAGGACCACGGGCAGGCGCGGGTGCGCGGCCAGGACCTCGGCGAACACGGCGAGGCCGGTGTGCGCGCCGGGCAGCGGACCGTCGCCGCAGTGCACGACGGCCGGGACGCCCGCCTCGGCGAGCAGGCCCCAGGCGTCGCGCAGCGCCGGGTCGCGCGGGTCGAACCCGCCGACCTGCACGTGCACCTTGACCACCCGGGCGCCGGCCGCGACGGCGGCGCCGAGGTAGTCCGCGACGTCGGGGTCGGGGAACAGCGTGGCCGTCCGCACGGCGCCGGGGGTGGCGTCGGCGAAGGCGGCGACCCAGTCGTTGAGCCAGCGGGCCATGCCGGGGCGGTGCGGGTAGACCAGCGGCGCGAAGGCCGTGACGCCGAGCTCGCGCAGGACGGCCACGCGCTCGGGCTCGGGCAGCCGGTAGCGCACCGGCCAGGCCATGCCGTAGTGCTCCTGCGCCCGGTCGAAGTAGGCCCAGACCTTCGCCAGCACGTTCGCGGGCAGGAAGTGCACGTGGACGTCGACGATCCCGGGCAGGCCGAGGGCGGCGACGAACCGGGCGACGTCGGCGTCCGCGGCCGGCGGAGCCGGGGGGCCGGGCACCTCCGGCGAGGCCGAAGCGTCGGTCGGGACCGGGCCGGGGACGTCAGGAAAGCCACTTTCCTGCAGCCGGGCTGCAGGAAAGTGGCTTTCCTGCAACGGCGGGCGCCCGCCGGTCACCGCAGCTCGCGGGCGCGGCCCTTCGCGGCGCGGCCGTAGGCGCGGGAGATCTCGCGGTCGGCGTCGCGGCGGGCGAGGTCCTGGCGCTTGTCGTAGTCGCGCTTGCCGCGGGCCAGGGCCAGCTCGCACTTGACCTTGCCGTCGGTGAAGTACAGCGACAGCGGCACGAGCGTGAGCCCGCCCTCGCGCGTCTTGCCGATGAGCCGCTCGATCTCCTCGCGGTGCAGCAGGAGCTTGCGGTTGCGGCGGGGCTCGTGGTTGGTCCAGCTGCCGTGGGTGTACTCGGGGATGTGCAGGCCGCGCAGCCACACCTCGCCGTCGTCGATGGTGGCGAACGCGTCGACGAGCGAGGCGCGGCCCAGCCGCAGGCTCTTGACCTCGGTGCCGAGCAACGCGACGCCGGCCTCGTAGGTGTCGAGGACGGCGTAGTCGTGGCGCGCCCTGCGGTTCTGCGCGATGGCCTTGCGCCCCTGCTCCTTCACCTGCCCAGTTTACGCCCGGGCGGGCGGCGTCAGAGCCGCACGTAGAGCCGCAGCGTCACGTAGCCCGTCACCGCCGCCACGCCGGCGCCGATCATCAGCAGGATCGGCGCGACCCACGCGATGTCCCCCACGCCGACCGGCGGGATCACGCCGTTGCTGACGATGCCGGAGAGCAGCTCGTCGAAGAACACGTACTTGCCCGCCAGCAGGGCGAACGTCGCGATCAGCGCGCCGACGACGCCGGTGACGACGGCCTCGATGAGGAACGGCAGCTGGGTGTACCAGCGGGTGGCGCCGACCAGGCGCATCACGCCCACCTCGACGCGGCGCGTGTACGCCGAGACCTGCACCGTGTTGGAGATCAGCAGCAGCGCGGCGACGGCCTGGGCGACCGCGAGGGCGAAGGTCACGTTGCGGACGCCGCCGAGGAAGTCGAAGAGCTTGGCGACGACGTCGCGCTGGTCGATGACGGTGCGCACGCCGACCTGCCCGGCCATCGCCTGGCGCACGGCGGTGGCGCCCGCCTCCGGGTCGGACAGCTTGACCCGCAGCGTCGCGGGCAGCGACTGCGGGCGCACCACCTCGGCCAGGGACTGGCCGCGGAACAGCTGCAGGTAGCGCTCGTAGGCCTGCTGCTGGCTCTCGAACCGGACCGCGGAGACCAGCGGCGAGGTGCGCAGGGTCTGCGCGAGCGCGGCGCAGACGGGCCCGCTGCAGTCGGCGTCGGCCGTCGAGACGTCGGCGGTGAGCACGACCTGCACCTCGACGCGGTCGCTGTAGAGCTGCTCGGTGCGGTCGATCGTGCGCACCGCCAGCAGCCCGGTGCCCACCAGCGCCAGCGAGATGGCGGTGGTGAGCACCATCGCGACCGTCATGGTCACGTTGCGGCGCAGGCCGGTCGCGACCTCGCGGACGACGAAGTCGGTCCTCACATCGCCCCAACGGCGCGATGGGGCTTCAGGGTGCGCACGTCAGCGCCCGACGCCGTAGACGCCGCGGACCTCGTCGCGCACCAGCTTGCCCATCGACAGCTCCACCACGCGCCGGCGCATGGAGTCCACGATCGAGTGGTCGTGCGTGGCCATCAGCACGGTGGTGCCCGTGCGGTTGATCCGCTCGAGCAGCAGCATGATGTCCTGGCTGGTGTCCGGGTCCAGGTTCCCGGTGGGCTCGTCGGCGAGCAGCACCATCGGCCGGTTCGCGAAGGCCCGGGCGATCGCGACGCGCTGCTGCTCGCCGCCGGAGAGCTCGTGGGGCATCCGCTCGGCCTTGCCGGACAGGCCCACCAGGTCGAGCACCTCCGGGACGACCTTGCGCACCGTCGGCGCCGGCTTGCCGATCACCTCCAGCGCGAAGGCGACGTTGCCGCCGACGGTCTTGTTCGGCAGCAGCCGGAAGTCCTGGAACACGCAGCCGATGCGCTGGCGCAGCCGGGGGACGCGGCGGCGGGGCAGCCG
>DASVUG010000147.1:0-3656 GCA_036387155.1 Pseudonocardia sp.
GAGCAGGTGCTGCCACACCTCGGGGGTGACGACGTCGGGCACGCTCTCGGTGCGGCGGCCAGCCGCGAGCACCGCGACGGCCCGGGCCGCGTCGCTGTCCTCGCCGGCCCGCACCGGCCGCGCGAGGGCGGGCCACGTCTCGCCCCCGATCATGCCGGTGACCTCACCCGTCTCGTCCGCGGAGAACCGGCGCTCGGTCTGGAAGGTCCGGACGGCGTCGGCGAGCTGCGGGGTGAACAGCCCGTCCGGGACGACGCCGGGGACCCCGGCGTCGCGCAGCAGGTACTGGGCGGCGAGCACCCGGTCGCCGCGGTCGTCGACCCGCAGCAGGGGCCACGACGCCGCCCGGGGCCGTCCGGGCTTCTTCGCGCCCAGGAGCCCCGCGACCTCCGTCCGCAGGCGGGGCAGGGCGCGGTAGAGCCGGTCGCCGGGGCAGGCGGTGTCCTTGAAGTCCCGGTGGCCGTAGATCTCGGACGGGGCGATGCCGTACTGGGCGCAGAGGTAGGCGCACAGCTCGCGCAGCCGCGTCCACAGCACGGCCGGCGGGTCGACCCCGATGTAGGTCCCCTCGTTCTCGATGCCGAGCGCCACGACGTTCTGGTTCGTGCAGTGCGCGCCCTCGACCTGCCGGCGCCCCTCGCGGACGAACTCCAGGCTCCGGTGGCGGCCCTCCAGCACCACGCCCCCGCGGCTGATCGTGAAGTGCTGGCCGGTGTCGGTCCAGCGGCGGACGTCCATGTGGTAGCGCTGGATCCGGCGCGCGAGGTCGAACGCCGCGTCCTGGCCGACCTTCGCGACGTTCGGCGTCGCCGTGTGGTGCACGAGGATCTTGATCGGGCGCCGGTCGTAGACCGGCAGGACGGTCCGGGCCGGGCGCGCGCCCCAGGCGTCGCAGTTGACGATGACCGGTCCCGGCGCTGCCCACGCCGGGTCGGCGCCCCAACCGCCGGCGAGCAGGCTGCCACCGGCCAGGGCGAGACCGCCGCGCAACAGGTCCCTCCGCGACACCCCCACCCGGACCCCACTGCGCCGGATCCCGCTGCTCTCCACGACCCCACCTCCCGCCGGACGGAAGGACATCGGCGGTGGCGGGGGCGGTGCACACGGTCCGCGGCGAGGAGGGCCCGAAGGTGGGCCACCCGATCGGGGTCCTTGTGCGGTGTTACCGACGGGTAATAACGTCGGGGTTACCGACGGGTAGGACGAGGGCGGCGCCATGGGACACTTCCGCAGCGACCTCCGCGACGTGGAGTTCGACCTCTTCGAGGTCCTCCGGATCCAGGACGGCCCGGCCGCCCCGGGGGTCGACACGGACCCGACGACGCTGCGCGCGCTGCTGCGCGAGCTGCACCGCCTGGCCACCGGGCCGCTCGCCGAGGGGTTCTCCGAGGCGGACCGGGAGCCGCCGGTCTTCGACCCGGCCACCCACTCGGTGACGCTGCCCGACGCCGTCAAGCGCGCGTACCGCCTGCTGTGGGAGGGCGAGTGGTGGCGCCTGGGGCTGCCGGACGAGCTGGGCGGGCCGGGCGTGCCGGCCACGGTCGAGTGGGCGGCCGCCGAGATGGTCCTCGGCGCGAACCCGGCGGTCTTCCTCTACCTCGCGGGGCCGCGGTTCGCGGCGATCGTGCACCGGCTCGGCACGCCCGAGCAGCGGCGCTGGGCCGAGCTGATGGTCGAGCGCGGGTGGGGCGCGACGATGGCGCTCACCGAGGCCGACGCCGGGTCGGACGTCGGGGCCGGCCGCACCCGCGCCGTCGCGCAGCCCGACGGGACGTGGCACCTCGAGGGCACCAAGCGCTTCATCACCTCGGCCGAGCACGACCTCACCGAGAACATCCTGCACCTGGTCCTGGCCCGGCCCGAGGGTCCGGGGATCGCGCCGCCGCCCGGCACGAAGGGCCTGTCGCTGTTCCTCGTGCCCAAGTACCGCTTCGACCCGGCGACAGGGGCGCCCGGGGAGCGCAACGGCGCGTTCGTGACGCGCGTGGAGCACAAGATGGGCCTCAAGGCGTCGGCGACCTGCGAGCTCGTGTTCGGCGGCCACGGCGTCCCCGCGGTCGGCCACCTGCTCGGCGAGGTGCACGACGGCATCGCGCAGATGTTCGAGGTGATCACCTACGCGCGCATGACGGTCGGCTGCAAGGCGATCGCGACGATGTCGACGGGCTACCGGACGGCGCTGGAGTACGCCCGGCAGCGCGTGCAGGGCCCGGACCTCGACCGGGCCGCCGACCGCGGCGCCCCGCGCGTGCCGATCACGCACCACGCGGACGTGCGGCGCATGCTCCTGCTGCAGAAGGCCTACGCCGAGGGGCTGCGGGCGCTCTACCTGCACACCGCCGCGCAGCAGGACCGGGCGCGCGCCGGTGGCCCGGGCGCGGACCGCGCGGCTGCAGTGGCCGACCTCCTGCTGCCGGTGGTCAAGGGGGTGGGCAGCGAGCGCGCCACGGAGATGCTCGGGCTCGCGCTGCAGACCCTGGGCGGGTCGGGATACCTGCAGGACCACGCGATCGAGCAGTACGTGCGCGACGCCCGGATCGACGCGCTGTACGAGGGCACCACCGCCGTCCAGTCCCTCGACCTGCTCCTGCGCAAGATCGTCCGCGACCGGGGGCGCGCGCTCGGTGCCGTCCTCGACGACGTCGCGGCCTTCCTCGGCGCCGAGGGGGACGACGGGCGGCTCAAGGCCGAGCGCGCGCTGCTGGCCACCGCGCTGGACGACGTGCGCGCCGTGCTCGACGTGCTGACCGGGCACGTCGCGGCCGCCGCCCGGGAACCCGCCCGGATCCACCGCGCCGCCGCGCACAGCGTCCGGCTGCTGATGGCGCTGGGCGAGCTGCTCGTCGGCTGGCTCCTGCTCCGCCGCGCCCGGGTCGCCCTCGCGGTGCTCGACGGCGTGGCGGGCGCGGCCGCACCCCTCACGGCCGCGGACCGCGCCTTCTACGAGGGCAAGGTCGGCGTCGCCCGCTTCTTCGCGGCCACCCGCCTGCCGCTGCTCGGCGCGGAGCGGGCGATCGTCGAGGCCGCCGACGACCACCTCATGGAGCTGGACGAGGCGGCGTTCTGAGGCCGCGCCCCGCGGTCAGCTGTTGATGTAGGACGCGAGCTGCTCGCGCTCGTTCTCCAGCTGGTCGATGCGGGCCTTGACCAGGTCGCCGATGCTGACGATGCCGACCAGCCGGCCGGCGTCGCACACCGGCAGGTGCCGGATGCGGCGCTCGGTCATGACCCGGGCCAGGTCCGCCGCCCGGTCCCGCGGCGAGCAGGTGACGACGTCGACCGTCATCAGGTCGGCCACCGTGGCGTCGAACAGACCCGGCCCGCGCGCGTGCAGCCGCCGGACGATGTCGCGTTCGGACACGATCCCGACCAGCGCGTCGCCGTCGAGGACCGGCACCGCGCCGACGTTGTACCGGGAGAGCAGCGCCAGCAGCTCCGCCAGCGTCGTCGCCGGCGTGGCCGTCGCCACCCCGGAACCGGTCGCCTTGCCGTGCAGCACGTCCGCGATCCGCATGCCCCGACCCTCCGCCGCCGATGGTCCCCGACGGGTGTCGACGGTCGCCCGCGCGCCGGCACCCGTCCCGAAGGCTAGGGCGCCACGACCGCCGCCCGAAAGGTCCGACCCCCCGACCGGACCAGCGCGGCCGGGGTCAGCC
>DASVUG010000148.1:0-10152 GCA_036387155.1 Pseudonocardia sp.
GCCGCCGCCGACCGCAACGGCCACGTCACGGCGCTCGCGCTGCTCGAGCGCGCGGCGCGCCTGTGCCCGTCGGGCCCGGCGCGGATCCGCCGGCTGCTGGAGGCCGCGCTGGCCGCGCAGACCGCGGGCAGCGTCGCCGCGGCCACCCCCCTGCTCGACCTCGCGCTGATCGAGACCGACGACCCCGAGCTGGTCACCGCGGCGTGCCACCTGCAGTGCCGCGTGCAGATGTGGAGCGGGCAGCCGACGGAGGCCCGCGACGAGCTGCTGGCGCTGGCCGACCGCACGCGGGCGGGCGACCCGGCCCGCTCGGCGGTGATGCGCAGCCAGGCCGCGCTGCTCAGCCTGACCGTCGGCGACCAGCACCTCGGCCTGGCCGCCGCCGCGGAGGCGGCCGCGGCGGTGGCGCACCTGCCGACGGCGGAGCGGCTGGCCGTCACGCTGGTGCACGCCCTGGCCCTGGCGCTGGCCGGCGACACCACCGCGGCGCGGGCGCTGCTCGACGAGTGCGCCCCCGCGCTCGCCGCCGCCAACCCGCTGTCGATCGACCAGTTGCCGGTGGTCGCGGCCAACGCCTACGCCTCGGTGGAGGACCCGGCGGCGGCGCGGGCCTGGCTGGAGGCGGGGGTGCGCGGCACCCGCGCGGCCGGCGCGGTGGGCCTGCTGCCGTTCCTGCTCACCTGGCTGGCCGCGGCCTGCTGGCGCGACGGGGACTGGACGGCCGGGCTCACCCACGCGCACGCCGCGGTCGAGCTCGCGCAGGAGACGGGCTGGGCGACCGAGGAGCCCGAGGCGCTGGCGGTGCTGGCGACGCTCGAGGCCGGGCTGGGCCTGGGCGACGCCTGCCGGGAGCACGCGGTGCGGGCCCGCCGGCTCGGGGCGGCGACCCGGCTGTCGATCGCCGAGGCCCGTGCCGAGCGGGCGCTGGGCCTGCTGGAGCTGGGCGCCGGGCACCCGGAGGCGGCCGCGGCCCACCTGACCGTGACGGCGGAGTTCGCGCTCACGCACGGGCTGGGCAGCCCGGTGCTGCTGGACTGGGCGGGCGACCTGGTCGAGGCGCACGTGCGCGCCGGCACCCCCGAGCGGGCGCGGCAGGCGCTGGCCGTGCTGGAGCGGGAGGCGGCCCACCCCGGCCGGCCCGCGGCCGACGCCGTCCTGCTGCGCTCGTCGGCGCTGCTGCTGGGCGACGACGACGCGGCCGAGGCGGCGTTCCGCGCGGCGCTGCACCGCCACGGCGCCGCGGCCCAGCCGTTCGAGGAGGCCCGCACCCGCCTGTGCCTGGGCGAGCACCTGCGCCGGCGGCGCCGGACGGGCGCGGCCCGGGAGGAGCTGGCCCGGGCCCGCCAGGGCTTCGCCCGCCTCGGCGCCGCCGCGTGGCTCGCGCGCGCCGACGCCGAGCTCCGCGCCGGCACCCGTGGCCGGGCGCCACGCGGGAGCCCCCCCGACGCCCCGGCGCCGCTGCACCTCACCCGCCAGGAGCTGCAGGTGGCCCTCGTGGTCGCCGGCGGGGCGACGAACGCCGAGGCGGCGGTGCAGCTGTTCCTCTCGCCGAAGACGATCGAGTACCACCTGTCGAACGCCTACCGCAAGCTCGGCATCCGGTCGCGGGCCGAGCTGGTGCGGGCGGTGCTCTCGGCGGCGTCGACGCGGGAGCCCGCCTAGCGGCTGCCGTCCCGACCGGCCGGAACCCCGGCCTCGGGACGGCCCGACAGGAAGTACGCGGCGAGGTGCGCCGGGGCCATGTGCGTGGCGTCGCGGTCGAAGATGCACCCGGTCCGCTCCAGCGCCCGGGCCACCAGCCCGGAGCACACGAACTGGCCGTCGATGAAGAAGGTCAGCCGGCTGCCGGTGAGCAGGGCCAGGCCCATGCTGACCGTCTGGAGCCGGCTGTAGCGCGCCTTGTTCGCCAACGCCCACTCGGCGAAGCCGACCACCTCGTCGCGGTCCTCCTCGGAGGCGTGGACGTGCACCACGACGTACTCCTCGTGGCGGTAGTGGTCGAGGTGCGAGCGGCGCACGCCACGGCCGACGGCCTCGATCAGCGTGCCGTCCCGGTCCACGATCAGCGCGGCGTGCGTCCACCGGCTGAAGCGGCGGTCGATCCCGCAGCCGTTCAGCCGCTGGCCGAAGCGGATCAGCCTGGAGTTGAGGTGCGTGCCCGCGACCAGGACGAAGTCGCCGCGCTCGTGCCCGACGGCGGCCTCGCCCGGCCCGGCCCGCTCGAGCTCGTGCGGCACGGGACCCGCGCCCGGCGCGCTGCCGGACAGGGGGGTGTGCGGTGACGTCATGCCTGCTGGAGGCCGGTGCGGCCCGCGCTGATACGGCCGGTACGGCCCGGCCTGTGGGAATGTCGTCCGGTGTGACGCACGAGACGGCCGCGGTCCGACCGAACCGGTTGTTGTCCGACCACAATGGTCGGTAGGAGGTGGCTCATGACCGGTGCGGTCCGTCCGAGCACCCAGGACATCGACCGCGGCATCCTCGACGCCGCCGCGCGCACCTTCGCGGTGCACGGTTACGCCAAGACCTCGGTGCAACAGCTCGCCGACGCCGTCGGCTACTCGAAGGCCGGCCTGCTGCACCGGTTCCCCAGCAAGCGGGCGCTGCACGACGCCGCGCTCGGACAGGCGGCCGACGTGCTCGACGAGATCCTCGACGGCCCCGCCGACGGTACGGCCGACCTCGACCCGGCGGCGCGGACCCGGGCCACCCTGGAGCGGGTGGCGGCGCGGGCCCTGGACCGCCCGGGCCTGGTGCACCTGCTCGTCGCGTCGATCCGGCCCGGCGCGCCCGGGCCGTCCGCGCTGCACGCGCGGCTGCTGCGGTTGGTCGCGCTCCTGCACGGCGGCGACCCGGCCCCCGCCGACGCCGCCGACGCCGCCGACGCCGCGGACCCCGCCGACCCCGCCGACGCCGTCGCGCGGCTGCGGGCCGTCCTGGCCCTGCGGCTGGTCGTCGACGCCGTCCTCGCCCAGGACGACCCCCTCCTCCGCGTCGACCGCGCGCGGTTGCAGCCGCTCGTGGTCGACCTCGCCGCCGGGGTGCTCGCCGCCCCGGCGCCCGTCCCCCCCTCAGGAAGAAGACCGTGACGACCCGACCGACCACCCCGGCCACCACACCGACCACCGGTCCCGACGGGCCGACCCCGATCCCCCAGCCCCACCCCACCCCGCTGCTGGGCAACCTGCCCGACGTCGACGCCGAGAAGGGCGTCCTCGGGCTCATGGAGCTGGCGCGGGAGTACGGGCCGATCTACCGGCTGCAGCTGCCCGGCTCCGACGTCGTGGTCGTGAGCGGCCACGAGCTGGTCGACGAGCTGTGCGACGAGAGCCGCTTCGACAAGACGCTGCACCGGTCGCTCAAGCAGGTGCGCGACTTCGCCGGCGACGGGCTGTTCACCGCGTGGACCGACGAGCCGAACTGGGGCGCCGCGCACCGCATCCTGATGCCGGCGTTCGGTCCCGCGGCGCTGCGCACGATGTTCGACGGCATGGCCGACGTCGCCGACCAGCTGCTGGTGAAGTGGGAGCGGCAGGGTCCGACCCACCGCATCGACGTCGCCGACAACACCACCCGGCTCACCCTGGACACGATCGCGCTCTGCTCGTTCGGCTACCGCTTCAACAGCTTCTACAGCGACCAGATGCACCCGTTCGTCGGGGCGATGGTGCGGGCGCTGGTGGAGTCGGGGGCGCGCACGAACCGCCTGCCGCTGCAGAACCGGCTCCTGCTGCGGGCGCGCCACCAGTACGACGAGGACAAGCGGCTGATGTACGAGGTCGCGGACCAGCTGATCGACGACCGCCGCCGCCGTCCCCGGCCGGAGGGGCAGCGCGACATCCTCGACACGATGCTCACCGCGGCCGACCCGCGGACCGGCGAGCGGCTGTCGGACGAGAACGTGCGCTACCAGCTCGTCACGTTCCTCATCGCCGGCCACGAGACGACCAGCGGCCTGCTGACCTTCGCCCTGTACGAGCTGCTGCGCCACCCCGACCTGTTGGCCCGGGCCCGCGCGCAGGTCGACGAGGTGCTCGGCGACCGGGCGCCGCGGTTCGCCGACCTGGCCCGGCTGCCCTACCTCGACCAGGTCCTCAAGGAGACGCTGCGGCTGTGGCCGACGGCGCCGGCGTTCGCCGTGCGCCCCTACGACGAGGAGACGACGCTCGGGGGCCTCCGGAGGGATGAGACCGGGGGACCGACGGACGCCCGTCCGGTCGGGAGCGAGGCCCCGGTCTCATCCCCCCGTTACCGGGTCCGCCGCGAGCAGACCCTGCTCGTGCTCACCCCGCAGCTGCACCGCGACCCCGCCGTCTGGGACGCCCCCGAGCGCTTCGACCCCGACCGCTTCGCCTTCGACCGCGCGAAGCAGCTCCCGGCGAACGCCTGGAAGCCGTTCGGCAACGGTCAGCGCTCCTGCATCGGCCGCGGCTTCGCGCTGCAGGAGGCGACGCTGTTCCTCGCGATGCTGCTGCAGCGGTTCGACCTGTCCCCCGCGGACCCGGACTACCAGCTGTCGATCAAGCAGACGCTGACGATCAAGCCCCAGGGCCTGTACGTGCACGCCCGGCGGCGGCCGACCCGGATCACCGCCGCGGCGCCCGAGGCCACCGGGGACGCCAGGCCGCGGCCCGCCGCCGCACCGCGCGCCGGCAACGGCGTGCCGTTGCGCGTGCTGTTCGGCTCGAACGCCGGCACGTCCGAGGCCTTCGCCCAGCGGATCGCCAACGACGCGCGGCTGCGCGGGTACTCCCCGACCGTCGCCGCCATGGACGACGCCGCCGGGCACCTGCCGACCGAGGGCGCCGTCGTGGTCGTGACGTCGTCCTACGAGGGGCAGCCGCCGGACAACGCGCGGGAGTTCGTCCGCTGGGTCGGGGAGCTGGCGCCCGGCGCGCTGGACGGGGTGCGCTACGCGGTCCTCGGCTGCGGCAACACCGACTGGGCGCGCACCTACCAGGCGGTCCCGAAGGCCGTCGACGAGCACCTGGCCCGGGCCGGGGCGACCCGCCTGCTCCCGCGGGGCGAGGCCGACGCCCGCGGGGACCTCTTCGGCGACTTCGAGGACTGGTACGCCGGGTTCTGGGGCCCGGTGGACGCGGCGCTGGGCCGCAGCGCGCCGGAGGTCCCCGCGGTGGAGCCGCTGCTGGAGGTCGAGTTCGTCGGCGCCGCCCGCGACCCGCTGCTGCGGCGCAACGACCTGGCGATGGGCACCGTGGTGGCCAACCGGGAGCTGGTGGACACGGCCGCCGGCGGACGGTCGAAGCGGCACCTGGAGATCGCGCTGCCCGCCGGGCAGACCTACCGGGCCGGCGACTACCTGGCCGTGCTGCCCCTCAACCCCGCCGCGGCGGTGGACCGCGCGCTGGCCCGCTTCGGGCTGGCGTACGACACGCAGGCGGTGCTGCGGCTCGGCGAGGGCGGGCGGACGTTCCTGCCGACCGGCGCGCCCGTCGCCGCGGGCGAGCTGCTGGCGAGCTGGGTGGAGCTGTCGGCCCCGGCGACGCGGCGGCAGGTCGAGCAGCTGGCGGCGGCGACGGTGTGCCCGCCGGACCGGGCGGCGCTGCAGGCGCTGGCCGAGCCGGGGCGCCACCGCGCCGAGGTGCTGGAGCGCCACGTCACCGTGCTGGACCTGCTCGACCGGTTCCCGGCCTGCCAGCTCGCGTTCGCCTCGTACCTGTCGATGCTCGGGCCGCTGACGCCCCGGCAGTACTCGATCTCGTCGTCGCCGCGGTGGAGCCCGGACCACGCCACGCTGACCGTCGCCGTGGTGAGCGGCCCCGCGCTGTCCGGGCAGGGCGTGTACGAGGGCACGGCGTCGACCTACCTCGCGCACGCCCGGCCGGGCACGAGGGTGGCGGTGACGGTGCGGCCCAGCAACGTCGCGTTCCACCCGCCGACGCTCAGCACGCCGGTGGTGATGGTCTGCGCGGGCAGCGGCATCGCCCCGTTCCGCGGGTTCCTGCAGGACCGGGCGCTGCAGGCGCACGCCGAGGGCGTCACCCCCGCGCCGGCGCTGCTGTTCTTCGGGTCCACGGCGCCGGGCGTGGACGAGCTGTACCGCGACGAGCTGGCGGCGTGGGCCGCCGAGGGCCTGGTCGACGTGCGGCCGGCGTTCTCGCGGCAGGGCCGGTACGTGCAGGACCGGCTGTGGGACGACCGCGCGGACGTCGTCGACCTCGTCCGGCGCGGCGCGACGTTCTTCGTCTGCGGCGACGGCCGGCGCATGGCCCCGGCGGTGCACGCGACGGCCGCCCGGATCCACCGCGAGGCGACGGGGGCGTCCGCCGAGGAGACCGACGCCTGGCTGACGGCGATGGAGCGCGAGCACAGCCGCTACGTCGCGGACGTCTTCGCCTGACCCGCGGCGGCGCCCGGCCCCGCCGCCCCACCCCCCGTGGGAGGAAGGCCACCTTCATGGCGCCACACGCCGTGAAGGTGGCCTTCCTGGCACCGGAGACCCGGGGGCAGCGCTCAGGCGGTGCGGCCGCTCGTGGTCGGTGCGCCGTCGCGCCGGTGCCGCCGCGTCAACCCGCGCACCCGCTGGCCCGACGGCAGCCGGACCGCCGGCAGGCGGGCGGCGAGCGGCAGGCCGGTCGGGAGCGGGCGCCCGCCGGCCGCCGCGACGAGCAGGTCCGCGAGGTGCACCGCCCGGACCCGGCTGCGGCGTCGGGACAGGCCCGTCTGCCACTGCCGCAGGCAGCCGGGGTTGACCGCCACCAGGTAGTCGACGCCGGCGGCCTCGACGGCGTCGAGCTTGGGGTCGAGGACGCGGCGGGCGTCGGCGGGGCGCAGCAGCGAGTAGGTGCCCGCCGAGCCGCAGCACGAGCCGTCGCCGGTGACGGGGACGAACTCGGCCACGGCCCCGATCAGCGCCCGCGGCTCGGCCGAGACCCCGAGCCCGTTGCGCAGGTGGCAGGAGTCCTGGATCGCCACCCGGGCGCGGCGCCGGCCCCCGTGGCCGTCGTCCACGGTCAGCTCGCCGACGGGCTCGTACCCGGCCTTCGCCAGGTGCTCGGACAGCTCGTGCACGCGGTCGCGGCCCAGCACCGTCGCGAGGTGCGCCGCGCAGCCGCCCGCGGTGGTCACGATGACGCCGGGCAGCTCCTCCCCCAGCTTCTCCGCCAGCGCGACCCCGCCCGCGGAGTCCCCGTTGTGGGCGTGCAGCGCGCCGCAGCAGCCCTGGTCGTCGGGCACCGCGATGTCGGGCAGCAGCCTCCGGACCGCCCTGCTGACGCCGGGGAACAGGCCCCGCTCGAAGCAGCCGAGCATCAGCGACGCCCCGGCGGGGGCCGTGCGGGTGCGGGCCGGGCGGCGGACGAGCCCGATCAGCCGGACCAGCGGCTTGCGGTCGACGACCAGCATGAGCGCCCGGGCCAGCAGCGGGCGGTGCCGCCCGCGCCACTGGTGGTCGCGCCACGTCTCCAGGAGGTGCCCGTACTGGACCCCCGCCGGGCAGACGGGCTCGCAGGCCCGGCAGCCCAGGCAGAACGACGACTCCTCCCGCAGCCGGGCGTCGTCCGGGTCGAGCTTCCCGGTCTCCAGCGCGCGCATGAGCGTGATCCGGCCGCGCGGCGAGGAGCCCTCGTCCTTGGTCAGCGCGTAGGTCGGGCAGGCGGGCAGGCAGAACCCGCAGGAGATGCAGCGGTCGAGCAGGTGCGGGTCGAAGATGTTGCCGCCGTGCGCGGCGTGGCCCCGGGAGTCGTGCTCGCCCTCGCCGGTCCCGTGGCTGCCGTGCCCCGCCGTGCCCGCCCCGGGCCGGTCGACCGTCGTCACGGGCCCTCCTCGTCGTCGCTCGTGCGCGCGGTCCTCGACGGGGAGCTCACGAGCCCGTCTTCCCCGGGTTGAGGATCCCCGCCGGGTCGAACGCGGCCTTGATCCGGCGCAGCAGCGCCACCTGGTCCGCGCCGAGCCGGTCGGTCAGGTACGGCAGCTTCGCCGCGCCCACCCCGTGCTCGCCGGTGATCGTGCCGTCCATCCGGATCGCGGCCGTGAAGATCTCGCCGAACGCCGCGTGCGCCCGCTTGATCGCCGCGTCGTCGTGCTGGTCCACCACGATCGTCGGGTGCAGGTTGCCGTCGCCCGCGTGCCCGAAGGTGGCCACCGGGACGTCGTGCGCGGCGGCGATCGCGTCGATGCGGTCCACCATCTCCGGCAGCCGCGGCCGCGGCACCGTCGCGTCCTCCAGGATCGTCATCGTGCCCAGCCGCGACAGCGCCGGCAGCGAGCACCGGCGCGCCTCCAGCAGCGCCTGCGACCGCGCGACGCTCTCGGCCAGCGTCACCTCCAGCGCGCCCGTCGTGGTGCAGCGCTCGCCGATGCGGTCCAGCACCCGGGCCACGGCGTCCTCCTCGCCGTCGTCGCCGAACAGCAGCAGCGCCCCGGCGTCACCGCGCAGCCCCAGGTGCGCGTACTCCTCGACCGCGCCGATGCACTTGGCGTCGAGGAACTCCAGCGTCGCCGGCACGATCCCGTCGCCGATGATCGCGTCGACGGCGCGGCCGGCGTCCGACAGCGTCGGGAAGTAGGCGACGCCCGTGTTCGTGCTCGCCGGCATCGGCAGCAGCGCGACCGTCAGCTCCGTCAGCACGCCGAGCGTGCCCTCCGAACCGGTCAGCAGGCGCGTCAGGTCGTACCCGGCGACGTCCTTCCACAGCCGCCCGCCGGTCTTGATGATCTCCCCGGTGGGCAGGACGGCCGTCGTCCCGAGCACGTAGTTGCGCGTGACGCCGTACTTGAGCCCGCGCAGCCCGCCCGCGCACATCGCGACGTTCCCGCCGATCGTCGAGACCGTCCGGCTGCCCGGGTCCGGGGCGTAGAGCAGCCCCTGGGCCGCGGCCGCGTCGGACAGGGCCGTGGTCGTCACCCCGCACTCGACCCGGGCCAGTAGCTCGGCCGCGCTGACCTCCAGGATCCGGTCCATGCGCGTGAGGACCAGGACGATCCCGCCGCGCTCGGCGACGGTGGCGGCGGCCAGGTTCGAGCCGGCGCCCCGCGGCACCACCGGGACGCCCCGCTCGGTGGCCAGCCGCAGCACCGCGGCGACCTCCTCCGCGGTGCGCGGCCAGACCACGGCGTCGGGCACGGCCCGGAACGCCGGGGTGGCGTCGCGGGTGTAGGGCTCGCCGTCGCCGGGCTCGGTGCGCACGTGCCCGGGCCCGACGATCGCCTCCAGCGCGCGGACGACACCGCGGTCGAGCGTCACGGCAGCATCCACCCGAGCACCGGCGTGGACTGCAGCCCGACGAGCAGGCACAGCAGCAGCAGCAGGCCGACGCTCCACAGCACGCACTTGCGGAACAGGTCCGACTCGCGCCCGACCACGCCGACCGCGGTGGCGGCGATCGTGAGGTTCTGCGGGCTGATCATCTTGCCGACGACGCCGCCGGACGTGTTGGCCGCCACCAGCAGGCTCGGGTCGAGCCCGGCCTTCTCGGCCGCGGTCTGCTGCAGGGTCGCGAACAGCGCGTTCGCCGAGGTGTCCGACCCGGTCACCGCGGTGCCGAGCCAGCCGAGGATCGGCGAGAGGAACGCGAACGCCGCCCCGGTGCCGGCGATCCAGGTGCCGACCGTGGTCGTCTGGCCCGAGAGGTTCATGACGTAGGCCAGGGCCAGCACGCTCGCGACCGTGAGGAAGGCGAAGCGCAGCTTGACCGCCGTCGCGACGAACTCCCCCGCCGCCCTGGCCGGCGACAGCCGGTAGGCCAGCGCCGTGAGGATCCCGCAGATCAGCAGGAGCGTGCCGGGCGACGACAGCCACTGGAAGTTGTAGACGGTGGTGCTGACGGCCTTGCCCGCGGGGCTCAGGACGTTGCCGTCCAGCCCGGGCCACTTGATCTTCCAGTCGGTCGCCGCGAGCGCCTTCGTCAGCGGCGTGACCAGCTTGGCCAGGCAGAACACGGCGATCACCAGCAGGTACGGCAGGAAGGCCATCATCAGCCGTCCGCCGGAGAGGCGCGCCGACCCCGACGGCGGGGCCTGCTCGACGGTGCGGGTCGTTCCGCCGCCCGTCCCGCCGCTGCCGCCGAGCGCGGTCTCCTCCCGGTCCCGGGTACCGGTCCCCGCGGTCTCCTCGGCCGACTGGATGCGCAGCCGCTCCTTGGCCTCCGCACCGCCCTGCGGGGTCCACACCCGCAGGATGACGACGGCGGC
>DASVUG010000149.1:0-4661 GCA_036387155.1 Pseudonocardia sp.
CGACGCGGGCACGTCGAGCACGCCGACCTCCGAGGCCAGCGTGACCAGGCCGTCCTCGGTCACCCAGTAGCGCGCCGGGCGCAGGCCGTTGCGGTCGAGCACCGCGCCGATCAGCGTGCCGTCGGTGAAGGTGATCAGCGCCGGGCCGTCCCACGGCTCCATCAGCGCGGAGTGGAACTCGTAGAAGGCGCGCCGCTCCGCGTCCATCTCGGCGTGGTTCTCCCACGCCTCCGGGATCATCATCAGCACGGCGTGCGGCAGGCTGCGCCCGCCCAGGTGCAGCAGCTCGAGCACCTCGTCGAAGGTGGCGGAGTCGCTGGCGTCGGGGGTCACGATCGGCGACAGGCGGGCCAGGTCGCCCGGGATCAGGTCCGACTCCAGCAGCGCCTCGCGGGCGGTCATCCAGTTGCGGTTGCCGCGCAGGGTGTTGATCTCGCCGTTGTGGGCGACGTAGCGGTAGGGGTGCGCCAGCGACCACGACGGGAAGGTGTTCGTCGAGAACCGGGAGTGCACCAGGGCCAGCGCGCTGGCGACGCGCTCGTCGGCGAGGTCGGGGTAGAAGGCCTCCAGCTGTGGCTCGGCCAGCATGCCCTTGTAGACCAGCGTGCGCGGCGAGAGCGACGGGAAGTAGACGCCCGTCTCGTGCTCGGTGCGCTTGCGCAGGCAGTAGGTGCGGCGTTCGAGGTCGATCCCCGTGGGCCCGGCCGCGCCGGCCGCGCCGTCCTCGGACTCCGCGGACTCCGCGGCGGCGACGAACAGCTGGCGGAACACCGGCATGGCGCGGCGCGCGCTGGGGCCGAGGTCGGCGCGCTCGACGTCCGTCGGCAGCGCGCGCCAGCCGAGCACGCGCAGGTCCTCCTCGACGGCCAGCTCCTCGATCCGGGCCACGGCCGCCGCCGCCTTCTCCTCGTCGGCGGGGAGGAAGGCGGTGCCGACGGCGTAGGCCCCGGCCGGGGGCAGGGCGAAGTCGACGACCTCGCGCAGGAACGCGTCGGGGACCTGGATGAGGATGCCCACGCCGTCGCCGGTGTTGGCCTCCGCGCCGCGGGCCCCGCGGTGTTCCATGCGCAGCAGCGCGGTCAGGCCGCGCCGCACGATCTCGTGGCCGCGCTTCCCGGTCAGGTCGGCGACCAGGGCCACGCCGCAGGCGTCGTGCTCGTGTTCCGCGGCGTACAGGCCGGCGGTCGCGGCCGCCCCGCTGGCGGACCGGTCGCCCGTGGCCGGGTTGCTCGTCGCAGCCAAGGGATCCTCCTGTCGTCTCGGTGCACCCCGATGTCGGCATCGGGACGACGTGTCGCGGCGTGGTGCGTGGTCGGCACCGGGTGTCGACTCCGCCGATCGGGGGAGCCCGGGGTGGCCGGGCCCCGAACGGGGCAGTCAGCGTCGGAGGCCCCGCCGGCACCGGCGACCGGGGTGCGGTGCCGGGCGGCGCGGAGCGCGGTTCCGCCCGCACGCGGCGTCGCGGGCGGTTTTCGCACCTGTCATGGTGCGTGCGGCGCCCCGGAAACGCCAGCCCGAAACGCAGTGGGCACAACCACCCCGACGCCCTCCACCACCCGATCGGCCTCCGCGGCGCCCCGGCCACGTCCCCGGCGGGAGGGGCGGCGTGCGGCGGACGCACCGGGGCGGGGCCCGCCCGGCCCACCGCCTAGACTCGGTGCGAGTACCGCGCCGCCGGCGGCGCCGCGGCCGCCCGGGGCGGCCGGCCCCGGTCGCGCACCCGTTCTGCGAGGAGTGACCCCCTGTGAAGAGCACCGTCGAGCGGCTCAGCCCGACGCGCGTCCGGTTCAACGTCGAGGTGCCCTTCGACGAGCTCAAGCCGGAGTTCGACCGCGCCTACCGCAAGATCGCCCAGCAGGTGCGCATCCCCGGCTTCCGGCCGGGCCGCGCCCCCGCGCGCATCCTGGAGGCGCGCCTCGGGCGGGGCGTGGTGCTCGAGGAGGTCGTCAACGCCGCGGTCCCGGCCAAGTACTCCGAGGCCGTGACGACCGCGGAGGCCGTGAGCCCGATCGGGCGGCCCGACATCAACGTCACCGAGATCGCCGACGGCGACCACCTCGCGTTCACCGCCGAGGTCGACGTGCGCCCGGAGATCACGCTGCCCGACCTGGACGGCGTCACCGTCACGGTGGACGACGTCGAGGTGGACGAGGCGGCCGTCACCGAGCAGCTGGACAACCTGCGCGCCCGCTTCGGCACGCTCACCGGCGTCGACCGGCCGGCCGCGGACGGCGACTTCGTGCTCCTGGACCTGTCCGCGACGGTGGGCGGGCAGCCGGTGGAGGAGGCCGCCACCAGCGGGTTCTCCTACCAGGTCGGCCAGGGCGGGCTCATCGAGGGCCTCGACGAGGCCGTGCGCGGGCTGTCGGCGGGGGAGTCCACGACGTTCACCTCGCGGCTCGTCGCGGGCGAGCACGCCGACGCCGACGCCGAGGTGACCGCCACCGTCACCGCGGTCAAGGAGCGCGAGCTGCCCGCCGCGGACGACGAGTTCGCCCAGCTGGCCAGCGAGTTCGACACCCTCGACGAGCTGACCGCCGACCTCCGGACGCGCCTGGGCCAGGTCCGGCGCATGGAGCAGGTCGCCCAGGCCCGGGACAAGGTGCTCGACGCCCTGGTCGACGCCACCGAGGTGCCGCTGCCCGAGAGCGTGGTCGCCGCCGAGGTCGAGTCGCGCCAGCACGACGCCGTGCACACCTTCGACCACGACGAGGCCCGCTTCGCGGAGTTCCTCGCCGAGCAGGGCAAGAGCCGCGAGGAGTTCGACGCGGACGTGCGGGCCGAGGCCGAGCGCAACGTCAGGACGCGCCTGGTGCTCGACGCGCTCGCCGACGCCGAGGAGGTCTCGGTCAGCGAGCAGGAGCTGACGGAGCGCATCGTCTACCAGGCCCAGCAGTACCAGATGCCGCCGGAGGAGTTCGTCCGCCGCATCCAGGAGGCCGGGCAGCTCGGCGCGATCTACTCCGACGTCCGCCGCAGCAAGGCGCTGATCGCCGCGGTGGGCGCCGCGACCGTCACCGACGCCTCCGGCAACGCCGTCGACCTGTCGGACCTGCTGGGCGACGACGGCGAGGTCGAGGCGACGTCCGAGGTCCCCGCGGCCGGAGCGGCCGCCGAGGGGCAGGCCGGTGCCGTCGGTGACGCGCAGGTCGTCTCGGACGACGACGCCACCGACGACGACGCCACCGACGACGGCCGGGACGACGACGGCCGGGACGACGACGCGCCCGGCGACGGTGCGGCGGCGGTGCAGCCCGAGGGCGGGGCCGTCGCCTCCCGCGGGTGAGGCTGGGCCCGAACGCCGCGGAAGCCGCCGGGGAACACAGCCCAGAGCGAACATCGGCGGCGCTCGCGGACGGTGACCGACCGGCCCGCGTAGGGTCGCGAACGACGGACCCGGACGGTGTGCCGTTCCCCGAAAATCGGATCAGCCAGGAATCACGCCGGCACCGGCAGAAGGCAGGGTGAAGTGAGTCAGCAGGTCACCGGACCGCGGGCGGCGGGCCCGTTCGCCGCGGAGATGCGGCGGGGTGCAGTGGCGTCGACGACGCTGTCCGACTCGGTGTTCGAGCGCCTGCTCCAGCAGCGGATCGTGGTGCTCGGGCAGCAGGTGGACGACGAGATCGCGAACCGGATCGCGGCGCAGATGCTGCTGCTGTCGGCCGAGGACTCGACGGCCGACATCGCCCTCTACATCAACTCCCCGGGCGGCTCGGTCAGCGCGGGGATGGCCATCTTCGACACGATGGAGTTCATCGAGTGCGACGTGGCCACCTACGCGATGGGGCTGGCCGCGTCGATGGGGCAGTTCCTGCTCTCGGCGGGCACGCCCGGCAAGCGGTACGTGCTGCCGCACGCGCGCATCCTCATGCACCAGCCCTCGGCGGGCGTCGGCGGCACGGAGTCCGACATCGCCATCCAGGCGGACCTGTTCCGCAAGCTCAAGATCGAGATGGCTGAGCTGACGGCACAGCACACCGGCCAGACCGTCGAGACGATCCTGCGCGACAACGACCGCGACCGGTGGTTCTCCGCCCAGGAGGCCAAGGACTACGGCTTCGTGGACCACGTGATCTCGCGGGCGGGCCAGCTGCCCGACGCGACCCAGAACGGGAACGGGAGCGTCCGATGAGTTTCGACATGGCCCACGGCGGTGCCGGGCGCACGGCGCAGTCGCGGTACGTGCTGCCGTCGTTCGTCGAGCGCACGAGCTACGGGGTCAAGGAGTCCAACCCGTACAACAAGCTCTTCGAGGAGCGCATCATCTTCCTCGGGGTGCAGATCGACGACGCCTCGGCGAACGACGTGATGGCGCAGCTGCTCGTCCTGGAGTCGACGGACCCGGACCGCGACATCCTGATGTACATCAACTCCCCGGGCGGTTCGTTCACCTCGCTCATGGCGATCTACGACACCATGCAGTACGTGCGTCCGGAGATCACCACGGTGTGCCTGGGGCAGGCGGCCTCGGCGGCGGCGGTGCTGCTGGCCGCGGGCACGCCGGGCAAGCGGCTGGCCGTGCCGAACGCGCGGATCCTCATCCACCAGCCGGCCACCGAGGGCATCCAGGGGCAGGTCTCGGACCTGGAGATCGCCGCCGCGGAGATCTCCCGGATGCGCAGGCTGCTGGAGTCCACCCTGGGCAAGCACACCGGGAGGGC
>DASVUG010000150.1:0-4091 GCA_036387155.1 Pseudonocardia sp.
GCGACGGCGTGGCGCCCACCCGCACGCGGCCGCGCTCGAGCCCGACCAGCTCGGCCACGGCGGTGCGCGCCGACTCCATGTCGGCCAGCATGCGCCGGGCCAGCGGGAGCACGGCCTCGCCGGCGGGGGTCAGGACCAGCCCGTGCCGCGTCCGCTGCACCAGCGGCGAGCCCAGCTCGTCCTCCAGCGCCCGGACCTGGCGGCTCAGCGTCGGCTGCGCCACCCCCAGCGAGTCCGCGGCGCCCGTGAAGCTGCCCACGTCCGCCAGGGCGACGAAGTAGCCGAGCTGCTGGAGTGTCACCGGAATAGCCTACGTGCATCGACACCCGCTGTCCGATGCATTGGACGGGTACCGATCCGGCGTTCATGCTGCTCACATGGTCACAGTGGAGCGCCCGTCGACGGGTGGGACGGCCCGGGGTACCGCGGCCCGGGGCGGCGCGCCGGTGCGCCGCCGCCCGCCGAGGTTCTCCTCGGTGCACCTCAAGGTCATCATGGCCACGACCGGCGCGGTCCTCGTGCTCTACCTGGTCGCGCACATGCTGGGCAACCTCAAGATCTTCTTCGGCGAGCAGTCGCTGAACACCTACGCGCACTGGCTGCGGGTGGTCGGCGAGCCCGCCCTGCCCGCGCAGGGCCTGCTGTGGTTCACCCGCGTCGCGCTGCTGGTCGCGGTGGTGGCGCACATCGTGGCGGCCACCGTGCTGGCGCGCCGCGCCCGCCGCGCCCGCCCGATCCGCTACGCGCACCGCCGCCCGGTGTCCACGAGCTACGCCTCGCGGACGATGCGCTGGGGCGGCGTGATCATCCTGCTGTTCGTGATCTACCACATCCTCGACCTGACCACCGGGACGCTGAACCCGAACGGGGTTCCCGGCGAGGTCTACGACAACGTGGTGGCCGACTTCTCCCGCTGGTACGTGACCCTGTTCTACGTCCTCGCCGTCGTCACCGTCGGCTTCCACGTGCGCCACGGCGTCTGGAGCGCGCTGCAGACCCTCGGGCGGTCCAGCGGGCCGTACCAGACGCGGTACAAGGCGATCGCGCTCGTGTTCGCGGTCGTGCTGACGGCGGGCTTCCTCGCCGTCCCGTTGGCGGTCCAGTTCGGATGGGTGGGTGTGCTGTGAACGCTTATCTCGACTACACCGAGGGCGAGCCGATCGTCGACACCGCCGCCCCCGACGGGTCGCTCGACACCCGCTGGGAGCGCCGGCGGTTCGGCGTCAAGCTGGTCAACCCGGCCAACAAGCGCAAGATGAAGATCATCGTCGTGGGCACCGGCCTGGCCGGCGGCTCCGCCGCGGCGACGCTCGGCGAGCTGGGCTACCAGGTGGAGGCGTTCTGCTTCCAGGACAGCCCGCGCCGGGCGCACTCCATCGCGGCGCAGGGCGGTATCAACGCCGCGAAGAACTACCGCAACGACGGCGACAGCGTCTTCCGGCTGTTCTACGACACCATCAAGGGCGGCGACTTCCGGGCGCGCGAGTCGAACGTGCACCGCCTCGCCGAGATCAGCCGCCAGATCATCGACCAGTGCGTCGCGCAGGGTGTGCCGTTCGCCCGCGACTACGGCGGCCTGCTCGACACCCGCTCCTTCGGCGGCGCGCAGGTCTCGCGCACCTTCTACGCCCGCGGCCAGACCGGCCAGCAGCTTCTGCTGGGTGCCTACCAGGCGCTGGAGCGCCAGGTCCGGGCCGGCACCGTGACGATGTACAACCGGCACGAGATGCTGGAGCTGATCGTCGTCGACGGGCGGGCGCGCGGCATCGTCGCCCGCGACCTGGTCACCGGCGAGACCCGCAGCCACCTGGCCGACGCGGTGGTGCTCGGCACCGGCGGCTACGGCAACGCCTTCTACCTGTCGACGAACGCCAAGGGCAGCAACGTCACGGCGACCTGGCGCGCGCACCGCAAGGGCGCCCTGTTCGCGAACCCCTGCTACACCCAGATCCACCCCACGTGCATCCCGGTCAGCGGCGAGCACCAGAGCAAGCTCACGCTGATGAGCGAGTCGCTGCGCAACGACGGCCGGGTGTGGGTGCCCAAGGAGATGGGCGACCAGCGCTCGCCGGCCGACATCCCCGAGGACGAGCGCGACTACTTCCTCGAGCGCCAGTACCCGGCGTTCGGCAACCTCGTCCCCCGCGACATCGCCAGCCGCGCCGCCAAGGCCGTCTGCGACGCCAAGCGGGGCGTCGGCCCGACCGGTCTGGGCGTCTACCTGGACTTCTCGGCGGCGATCGAGCGGTTGGGCCAGGCCGCCGTCGCGGCGAAGTACGGCAACCTCTTCGACATGTACCAGCGCATCACCGGCGAGGACCCGTACCAGGTCCCGATGCGCATCTTCCCGGCCGTGCACTACACGATGGGCGGGCTGTGGGTCGACTACGACCTGCAGAGCACCATCCCGGGGCTCTTCGTGATCGGCGAGGCCAACTTCTCCGACCACGGCGCGAACCGGCTCGGCGCGTCGGCCCTCATGCAGGGCCTCGCCGACGGCTACTTCGTCCTGCCGACCACCATCGGGGACTACCTGGCCGGTGCGAAGCTCTCGCCGGTCGACGACGACGCGCCGGAGGTCGCCGAGGCCGAGGCCGACGTGGCGGCGCGCCTGCACCGGCTGCTGTCGATCGACGGGCACCGGACGGTCGACTCGTTCCACCGCGAGCTGGGCCACGTCATGTGGGACTACTGCGGCATGGAGCGCAGCGAGGAGGGCCTGCGCAAGGCGCTGGACCGCATCCCGGAGCTGCGCCGCGAGTTCTGGAACGAGGTCAAGGTGCCCGGGTCCGCGGCGACGCTCAACCAGAGCCTGGAGAAGGCCGGCCGCGTGGCCGACTTCCTGGAGCTCGGCGAGCTGATGTGCCTCGACGCCCTGCACCGCACGGAGAGCTGCGGCGGGCACTTCCGGGCCGAGAGCCAGACCGACGAGGGCGAGGCGCTGCGCGACGACGAGCACTTCGCCTACGTCGCCGCCTGGGAGTACACCGGCGTCGGCCAGGCCCCCGTCCTCCACAAGGAGGACCTCACCTTCGAGTACGTCACCCCCAGCCAGCGTTCATACAAGTAGGGGCAGCCACCAGTGAAGCTCAAGCTCAGGATCTGGCGCCAGGACGACCCGGACGCCAAGGGGCGCCTCGTCGACTACCGGGTCGACGACGCCGACGAGGACATGTCGTTCCTCGAGTTGATCGACGTCCTCAACGAGAAGCTCATCCTCGACGGCGAGGAGCCGGTCGCCTTCGACCAGGACTGCCGCGAGGGGATCTGCGGCTCGTGCGACATGGTCGTCAACGGCTACGCGCACGGACCGCAGAAGGCCACCACGGTCTGCCAGCTGCACCTGCGGCACTTCACCGACGGCGAGACGATCACCGTCGAGCCGTGGCGGGCCGCGCCGTTCCCGGTGCTGAAGGACCTGATCGTCGACCGGGCCGCCCTCGACCGCATCATCGCCGCCGGCGGCTACGTCTCCGCGCCCACGGGCTCGGCCCCGGACGCGGCGGCGATCCCCGTGCCCAAGCCGAGCGCGGACCGCGCGTTCACCGCGGCGGCCTGCATCAGCTGCGGCGCCTGCGTGGCGGCCTGCCCGAACGGCTCGGCGTCGCTGTTCCTCGGCGCCAAGATCGCGCACCTCGCCGAGCTGCCGCAGGGCCAGCCGGAGCGCTACGAGCGCGTGGTCAACATGGTCGAGCAGCACGACGCCGAGGGCTTCGGCGGCTGCACGAACATCGGGCAGTGCACCGTCGCGTGCCCCAAGGAGATCCCGCTCGACGTGATCGCCACGCTCAACCGCGAGTACCTGCACGCGACGACCGGCGGCCGCCGCCGCCACGTCGCCTGACGCGCACCCGACAGGAAGGCCCGGACGGGTGCCGGGCCGCCGCAGCGTGCCGCTGCGCGACGGCGCGACACCCCTCCTGACCTGGGCGTGAGCCAGATCACGCGCCCGCGGGGAAGTTGCGGGGCACCCGTCCGCGTTCTGTGACCTCCGCGTCGTAGAGTCCCGGGACACACGGCCCGGCGACGTGATCCGCCCCTGCGCGAGCGCCCGTCCCGGGCCCCACCGAGGATGGGGACTCGCTGACGTG
>DASVUG010000151.1:0-3633 GCA_036387155.1 Pseudonocardia sp.
AACGCCGTGGGCGTGGACGTCAACACCGCGTCGGTCCCGCTGCTGCGCCGGGTGTCGGGCGTCACCGAGGGGCTGGCGGGGCAGATCGTCGCCCACCGCGACGCGCACGGCCCGTTCCGCACGCGCACGGCGCTGTCGGGCGTGCCGCGCCTGGGCCCCAAGGCCTTCGAGCAGTGCGCGGGCTTCCTGCGGATCCGCGGCGGGGACGACCCGCTCGACATCACCGGCGTGCACCCGGAGGCCTACCCGGTGGTGCGGCGGATCGTCGCGAAGGCCGGCGGGGACGTCGCGACGCTGCTCGGGAACGCGCCGAAGCTGCGGTCGCTGAAGCCGCAGGCCTTCGTCGACGACCGCTTCGGGCTCCCGACCGTCACCGACATCCTGACCGAGCTGGAGAAGCCCGGCCGCGACCCGCGCCCGGAGTTCCGCACCGCGACCTTCGCCGAGGGGATCCACAAGGTCGCGGACCTGCGGCCGGGGATGGTGCTGGAGGGCGTGGTCACCAACGTCGCGGCGTTCGGCGCCTTCGTCGACGTCGGCGTGCACCAGGACGGGCTCGTGCACGTCTCGGCGATGGCGCGGACGTTCGTCAGCGACCCGCGCGACGTCGTGAAGTCCGGCGCCGTGGTGCGGGTGAAGGTGCTGGAGGTCGACGAGGCGCGCCAGCGGATCGCGCTGACCCTGCGGCTGGACGACGAGCCGGGCGCCGCGGCGGGACGGGGCGAGCAGGGCGAGGGGCGGGGCCGCGGACCGCGCGACGGTCAGGCGGGCGGCCGCCGGCAGGGCGACGGACCGCGGGGCGGCGACCGGCGCGAGGGGCAGCGCGGGGGAGACCGTCGCGACGGTCAGCGCGGAGGAGACCGTCGCGAGGGCCAGCGCGGAGGCGACCGTCGCGAGGGCCAGCGCGGAGGAGACCGTCGCGAGGGCCAGCGCAGCGGAGACCGCGGCCGGGCACCGGCGCCGGCGGGCAACAGCGCCATGGCCGACGCGCTGCGCCGGGCCGGGCTCACCGACGACAAGAAGCGGTAGCCCCGCGAGTGCGCACGTTCGGCAGCGCGAGGGCGCACGTTCGGCAGGCGTCAGAGGCGGAGGTCGCGGTCGGGGACGTCGGTGACGAGCATGTGCCCGGGGGCGTGGGTCAGCGCGAACGGCACCTGCGACGCCACGACCGCGGCCTGCGGCGTCACGCCGCACGCCCAGAACACCGGCACGTCGCCGTCGGCGAACTCGACGGCGTCGCCGAAGTCCGGCTCGTCGAGCGGCCCGGTGAGCAGCGACGCCGGGTCGCCGACGTGCACCGGCGCACCGTGGACCGCCGGCATGCGCGCCGAGAGGCGCACGGCGGCGGCCACGAGGTCGGCCGGGACCGGGCGCATCGACACCACCAGCGGACCGTGCACCCGCCCGGCCGGGCGGCACTGCCGCCGGGTGGTGTACATCGGCACGTTGCGGCCCTGTTCGACGTGGCGCAGCGGGATGCCGTGCTCGGCCAGCGCCGTCTCGAAGGTGAACGAGCAGCCGATGTGGAAGGCCACCAGGTCGTCGCGCCAGTGGCCGAGCAGGTCGGCCGCCTCCTCGACCAGCCGGCCGTCCCGCCACACCCGGTAGCCCGGCAGGTCCGTGCGGACGTCCGCCCCCGGGGCGAGCACGGTGGTCGGGTCCCCGACGTCGCCGACGTCCAGCACCGGGCAGGGCTGCGGGTTGCGCTGGGTGAACAGCAGGAAGTCGTAGGCCCAGTCCCGCGGCACCGCGACGAGGTTGGTCTGGGCGTACCCCGCGCACCAGCCGGACGTCGGCCCGGCCCACCCGGCGCGGAAGCGGGCCCGTGCCTGCGCCGGCGTCAGGGCGGCCGGGTCGGCGCTGGGAGTGTCGGCGCTGGGAGGGTCGGCCCTGGGAGGGTCGATGCCGGGCGGGGTGGCGGTCGTGCTCATCGGCGCGGCTCCTGTCCGGGCGGCTCGGGCGAGTATCGGCCCTCGGCGCCCCCGAGGCCCAGCTCCGCCCGCACGGCGCTCAGCGGGCGCGGCGGATCCGGACGGGCCCCTTGGCGGTCGACGGGTCCACCACCCGCCCGTTCTGCACGATCTGGACCTCGCCGCGGGCCACCAGCCGGCGCGCCGCCCGCCGCGCCGGCTCCATCAGCGGGCGCCAGGCGTCCGGGGCGACCCGCCGCGCGGCCTCGGACGGGCAGATCGTCGCCGACCCGGCCCGCGCGGCGAGCAGGTCGCGGATCGCCGCCTCCAGCGCGTGGTCCGCCGCGGACAGCCCCCGCCGGCAGGCCGCGCTGCAGTACCGGACCTGCTCCCAGTCGTCCGCCCACTTCTTGCGCCAGGTGATCCGCCGCCCGCACACCGCGCAGGTCTTCTCGTCGCCGGCCGCTCCCCCCACGGCGACCATCGTCCCGCGCCGCGCCCGTCCCCGCCCGCGGCGGGCGCCGACCACCGCGGTGACCTTGCGCAGCCGGACGTACCGGGCGCAGAGTGCCCGCGGGCCGCGCGCGAGGTGCGGGTGGTGTGACGTAACGCAGGCGCAAGACGACCGCGACCGGGCGGTAACCGGGCTCGCGGACGATCTCGTGCTTCGGCGGTGGGGGAGGTGGCGTGGGCACGACCGGTCGGGCGGGGTCGCGTTGGCGGTCCGGTGCGACGGCGGTGGCGGCGTTCGCGCTGCTGGTCGTCGCGTGGGAGCTGGTCAAGGCCGTGGTGCCCGACGACGGGGTGGTGCTCGGCGGCACGCGCGTCCTGCCGCGGACCTCGGACGCGGCCATGCCGCACGTGTGGACGGTCCTCGGGCGCCTGGCCGATCCCGAGGTGGCCGGCGCGGCCCAGCAGCGCCCGATCGGGGTCGCGGTCGCCCTCGGGGCGCTGTTCACGCTGCGGCTCGCGCTCGGCGGCCTGGTCGTCGGCGGGGTCCTCGGCGTGCTGCTCGCCGTGCTCATGCAGCGCTCGGGGCTGATCGAGCGGGCGCTGCTGCCCTACGTCGTGGCGTCCCAGACGGTGCCGCTGATCGCGATCGCCCCGCTCGTCGCCGGCTGGGGCGGCAAGATCGCGATCTTCGGGCAGCCGTGGCAGCCGTGGGCCAGCGTCATGGTCATCGCGGCCTACCTCGCGTTCTTCCCGATCGCGGTCGGCATGCTCCGCGGCCTGACCTCCCCGCGCGCCGCCGACGTCGAGCTCTTCCGCGCGCTGGCCTGCGGCTGGTGGACGACGCTGGTGCGGCTGCGGCTGCCCGCGTCGGTCCCGTTCGTGATCCCGGCGGTGCGCCTGGCCGCCGCCGCGGCCGTGATCGGCGCGATCGTGGCGGAGATCTCGACCGGGACCCGCGGCGGGATCGGCCGGCTGATCATCGAGTACGCCCAGGCGGCGACGGGCGACCCGGCCCGGATGTACACCGCGATCCTCGGGGCCGCGGTGCTCGGGCTGGTCGCGGCGGCCGCGGTCGGCCTGCTCGACGCCGCCCTGCGCCGCTACCAGGCGGTGGCCCGGTGACCGCCGACCGGACCGTCGCGGGCCCCGGCGCCGACCCCGCCACCGGCAGCCCCACCACGGGCAGCTCCGCCACCCGCAGCCCCGGCCCGGCCGGGACCGCGGCCGCGGAGAACAGGGACGCCGGGATCCCGGACGTCGGATCGGCCGA
>DASVUG010000152.1:0-3054 GCA_036387155.1 Pseudonocardia sp.
CACGGCGGCCCGCCGGGCCCGACCCTCCGCCTCCCACAGCCCGTCCAGCGCGGCGACGGCGCCCGCGACCGCCGCGTGCTGCTGCGGCCACGCCTCCCGCACCGCCGCCAGGGCGGCGAGCCGGGCCTCGACGGCGGCGAGCCCGCCGGCCGACCGGCCCGCGGAGCCCCCGCGGCAGCCCGCCGTGCCCCCGGCCGCGCCCCCGGCCGTGCTTCCCGCCGCGCCCCCGGCCGTGCTCCCGACCAGGCCGTCGGCGAGCTCGGCGGGCGTGCGCCCGGCGTACGCCAGGGGGTCCGCCGCGCACGACGCGAGGCGCGCGTCGACGGCCGCGGCGATCGCGGCGAGGGCGGCGGTGTCCGGATCCGCCGGGTCGAGCAGCGCGGCCGCGCGGTGGCGCGCGTCGCGCAGCCGCTCCGCCAGCGGCCCGAGCCCCGCCACCGCCGCGAGGTGCACGGACTCGGCGGTCTCCACGACGTCGACGGCCTCGCGGAACGCGGCGTCCATCCCGTCGGCGAGCTCCCCGAGGGTCACCGCGCGCACCTGCTCGACGGCGCCGCCGAGCCGGTCCCGCAGCGCGACCGGGGTCCGGCCGGCCTCGATCGAGCGGTCCACGAGCAGCCGGTGGAGCTCGGCCCACTCCTGCTCGCCGGCACGGGCCCGGCGGGTGCGGACGGCGCACGCCGCGGCGACGGCCGTGCGGTGGGTCGCGAGGTCCGCCCAGAGGCGGGGGAGCAGCTCCCGGACCCGCGCCCAGCGCTGCGCACTGGTCCCCGTCAGCGTCGCGGTGGCGAGCAGCCGGTGGCCCGGGTGGCCCTCCAGCTCGACCAGGGCGTCGGCGATGCGCGTCTGCGCCTCCACCCGGCGGGCGAGCTCGTCGTCCAGCGCGGCGTCGCTCCAGCGCGCGGCCATGTCGCCCCCTCCCGGTCGCGTCCCCTCCCGTCGGCCCATTGTGTCGACGCCACCCGGGAGGGGTCCCGGACGGGCGACGCCCGCGACCCGCTCCGTACGCTGGGTCACCCGAGCGGCACGACCCGGCACCGTGGGAGAGGAGCGACCCGTGGACCGCCCCCCGGCGCCCGGCCCACCCCCGCCCCCGCCCCCGGGCACGCTCGTCGTGCTCGTGCCGGAGGGCGGCCCGACCTTCCGCCCGCAGGAGGGCCGCGTCCTGTGGTTCGGCCGCAACCGACCCGAGGTGCACATCTGCATCGGCCCGGACGACCTGGGCGTCAGCCGCCAGCACGGCGCCCTGGAGTTCACCGCGGGGCGCTGGTGGGTGCGCACGACGGGGCGCAACCCGGTGCGGGTGGGCCCCACGACGCTGCACCGCGGGGACGACCCGGTGCCCCTCGCCGAGGGGCGCACCTCGCTGCTCGTGGAGGGCGCGGACCCGAACGACCTGCACCTCGTCCGCGTGGAGATCGCCGGCGCCGCCGGGAAGCCCCGCCCGGGCGCCGGCACCGTCCGCCAGCCGACGCGGACCTTCGGCACGAAGGCCCGCGCCTTCGCGCTGGACCCGGCCGAGCGGCTGGTCATGACCGTGGTCGCCGCGCGGCACCTGGCCGCCCGCCGCGACGGCCCGTCCGGCCCGGAGCCGCAGCCCCTGACGGCGCGGGAGGCCGCCGAGGAGCTGGCCGTGCTGGCGCCGGCGGCCGGGTGGACGCAGAAGAAGGTCGAGCACCTGGTGAAGAAGGTCCGCGAGCGGCTCACGGCCCAGGGCGTCCCCGGGCTCGTGCCCGAGCCGGGCCGGCCGGGGTTCGACAGCTCCTTCCGGCGCAACCTCATCGAGGCGCTGCTGGGCACCGGGACCCTCACGCCCGAGGACCTGCGCCTGCTCGACCCCGACGCCTGATCCGCCGGCCGGCGTCGCCCCGGTGCGCGCCGCCGTGATCGGCCCCGGCGGCGGCCGAGCGGGCCCGCGTTAGGCTCCGTCCCCATGACGGGAGCGCCGGTGGCGGATCGGGTCCGCGTGGCGGTCGTGTTCGGCGGGCGCAGCAGCGAGCACGCGATCTCCTGCGTCTCGGCCGGCAGCGTGCTGCGCCACCTCGACCGGAGCCGGTTCGACGTCGTCCCGGTGGGCGTGACCGCCGACGGCGCCTGGGTGCTGGGCACCGACGACCCGGAGCGGCTGGCCATCCACGGCCGCACCCTGCCCGCGGTCGACGGCGCCGCCACCGCGGTCGCGCTGCCCGGCGACCCGACCCGCGGTGGGCTGGTCGTGCTCGAGCCCGGCCGCGCCGGCGAGGTGCTCGGCGCCGTGGACGTCGTCTTCCCGGTGCTGCACGGGCCCTTCGGCGAGGACGGCACGATCCAGGGGCTGCTGGAGATGGCGGCGCTGCCCTACGTGGGCGCCGGGGTGCTGGCCAGCGCCGCGGCCATGGACAAGGAGTTCACCAAGAAGCTGCTCGCCGCGGACGGCCTGCCCGTCGGCGACCTCGTCGTCCTGCGCCCCGGCACCGCCACGCTCACCGCGGCGCAGCGCGACCGGCTCGGCCTGCCGGTGTTCGTCAAGCCCGCGCGGGCCGGGTCGTCGGTCGGCATCACCCGGGTGACGGACTGGGCCGCGCTCGACGACGCGATCGCGACCGCCCGTGCGCACGACCCGAAGGTCCTGGTCGAGGCGGCCGTCCCCGGCCGCGAGATCGAGTGCGGCGTGCTGGAGCTGCCCGACGGGACGCTGCGGGCGAGCCTGCCCGCCGAGGTCCGCATCGTCGGCGACGCCACCTTCTACGACTTCGACGCCAAGTACCTCGACGACGTCTGCGAGTTCGACATCCCGGCCAAGCTCGACGACGACGTCACCGAGCGCGTCCGCGAGACCGCCGTCGCCGCCTTCCGCGCGCTGGACTGCCAGGGCCTGGCCCGGGTCGACTTCTTCGTCGACGCCGACGGCGTGCCGGTGGTCAACGAGGTCAACACGATGCCCGGCTTCACCCCGATCTCGATGTACCCGCGGATGTGGGCCGTCACCGGCGTCGACTACCCGACGCTGCTGACCACGCTGGTCGACACGGCCCTGGCCCGCGGCACCGGCCTGCGGTAGCGCCGGCGGGCACC
>DASVUG010000153.1:0-4045 GCA_036387155.1 Pseudonocardia sp.
CTGGGCATCACCACCGACTACAAGTCCCGGTGGTACGCCGACAAGCTCTACAAGGACTACGTCAAGGAAGACGTGGCCATCCGCAAGCTCATGACCAAGGGCATGGAGCGCGCCGGCATCTCGAAGGTGGAGATCGAGCGCACCCGTGACCGGGTCCGCGTCGACATCCACACCGCCCGGCCGGGCATCGTCATCGGCCGTCGCGGCGCGGAGGCCGACCGCATCCGTGGCGAGCTGGAGAAGCTGACCGGCAAGCAGGTGCAGCTCAACATCCTCGAGGTCAAGAACCCCGAGGCCGACGCGCAGCTGGTGGCCCAGGCCGTGGCCGAGCAGCTGTCGAGCCGGGTGAGCTTCCGCCGCGCCATGCGCAAGGCCATGCAGTCGGCCCAGCGCAGCCCGCAGGTCAAGGGCATCCGGGTGCAGTGCTCCGGGCGCCTCGGCGGCACCGAGATGAGCCGGTCGGAGTTCTACCGCGAGGGTCGTGTGCCGCTGCACACGCTGCGCGCGAACATCGACTACGGCCTGTACGAGGCCCGCACCACCTTCGGCCGCATCGGCGTCAAGGTGTGGATCTACAAGGGCGACGTCAGCGGCTCGCGTGCCGAGCGGGAGGCCCTCGAGGCCCTCGCCGCGCGGCAGCAGCGCCGTGAGCGCCCGCAGCGTCCGCGCCGGTCGGGCTCCACCGGCACGACCGCCGGCGGCACCGAGGCCGGCCGCGCCGCGGCCGAGTCGCCCACCGGGCCGGCCGTGGACACCGCCGAGAGCACCGTCGCTGTCACCTCCGGCGACGTCGCTCCCGAGACGACCGTCGCCGAGGTCGCCGGTCCGGAGGCCACCGCGGCCGCCGAGACCACCGCGGCCGCGACGACCGAGAACACGGAGAGCTGAGCCATGCTCATCCCACGGCGCGTCAAGCACCGCAAGCAGCACCACCCCGACCGCTCCGGCCGGGCCAAGGGCGGCACCGAGATCAACTTCGGGGAGTTCGCCATCCAGGCCCTGGAGCCGGCCTACGTGACGAACCGGCAGATCGAGTCGGCCCGTATCGCCATGACGCGGCACATCCGCCGTGGCGGCAAGGTGTGGATCTCGATCTACCCGGACCGTCCGCTCACCAAGAAGCCGGCCGAGACCCGGATGGGTTCCGGCAAGGGCTCGCCGGAGTGGTGGGTCGCCAACGTCAAGCCCGGCCGGGTGCTCTTCGAGCTCTCGGGCGTGGCCGAGCCCGTGGCCCGCGAGGCCATGCGCCGCGCCATCCACAAGCTGCCCATGAAGTGCCGCTTCATCACGCGTGAAGGAGAGGTGTGATGGCCGCCGGTCTGACCGCTCCGGAGTTGCGCGAGCTCTCGGCCGACGAGCTCGCCACGCGGCTGCGTGAGCACAAGGAAGAGCTGTTCAACCTGAGGTTCCAGGTGGCCACCGGCCAGCTGGACAACAACCGGCGACTGCAGACCGTCCGCCGCGACATCGCCCGGATCTACACGATCATGCGCGAGCGCGAGCTCGGTCTGTCGGCCGCCCCGAACGAGGGTGTCGCATGAGCGAGTCCGACAACGCCGCTGTCGCCAGCGGCCCCGGCCTGGCCGGTCGCGGGTACCGCAAGGTCCGTGAGGGCCTCGTGGTCAGCGACAAGATGGACAAGACCATCGTCGTCGAGGTCGAGGACCGCGTGAAGCACGGCCTCTACGGCAAGGTCATCCGCCGGACCAGCAAGCTGAAGGCCCACGACGAGCAGGGGGTCGCCGGCATCGGCGACCGCGTGCAGATCATGGAGACCCGGCCGCTGTCGGCCACCAAGCGGTGGCGCCTGGTCGAGGTCGTCGAGAAGGCCAAGTAGCCCGTCCGTGGCGTCCCGGTCCTGTGACGGACCGCCCCTCTGGGGTGGTCCGGGGACCGGGTACCCTGGACGACTGGCGCCCCTCCGGGTGCGCGCCACATCCCGGTACCCGTGTCGGACGCACCGGCAGCCCTCCGCTGCCGGTGCGTCCGCACGTGGGAACCGGACAGCCGGTTCACCGTTCCGGCCCGGCTGTCACCACTGAGATTGGGAGTAGGACGTGATCCAGCAGGAGTCGCGACTGCGGGTCGCCGACAACACAGGTGCGAAGGAGATCCTCTGCATCCGTGTGCTCGGCGGCTCCGGGCGACGCTACGCAGGCATCGGTGACGTCATCGTGGCGACCGTCAAGGACGCGCTGCCGGGTGCCGGCGTCAAGCGCGGCGACGTCGTCAAGGCCGTCGTCGTCCGCACGGTGAAGGAGCGCCGTCGTCCCGACGGCTCCTACATCCGCTTCGACGAGAACGCCGCCGTGATCATCCGCGACAGCGGCGACCCGCGCGGTACCCGCATCTTCGGCCCCGTCGGCCGCGAGCTGCGTGACAAGCGCTTCATGCGGATCATCTCGCTGGCCCCGGAGGTGCTCTGACCATGGCCGTTGCCAAGAAGACCGACACGAAGAAGAAGGCTCCGTCCATGAAGGTCAAGAAGGGCGACACCGTCGTGGTCCTGGCCGGCAAGGACAAGGGCGCGCGCGGTCGTGTCATCGCCGCCTACCCCCAGCTGCAGAAGGTGCTCGTCGAGGGCGTCGGCCGGGTCAAGAAGCACACCCGCATCAGCTCGAACCAGCGCGGCGCCCAGCAGGGCGGGATCGTCACGCAGGAGGCTCCCATCCACGTCAGCAACGTGATGGTGATCGACTCCGAGGGGAAGCCGACCCGGGTCGGCCACCGCAAGGACGAGGAAGGCCGCAACATCCGGGTGTCGCGGCGGACCGGTAAGGACCTGTGACGATGACTGCACCCACCCGCGAGCTGCCCCGTCTGCTCGAGCACTACCGCGAGTCGATCGCGCCGGCCCTCCAGGACGAGTTCGGCTACGCCAACGTCATGCAGATCCCGCGCCTGACGAAGATCGTCGTCAACATGGGCGTCGGCGAGGCGACCCGCGACGCCAAGCTCATGGACGGCGCGGTGCGCGACCTGACCGCCATCACCGGTCAGCGTCCGGCCGTCGTCCGGGCCCGCAAGTCCATCGCCCAGTTCAAGCTGCGCGAGGGCATGCCCATCGGCGCCAAGGTCACCCTCCGCGGTGACCGCATGTGGGAGTTCCTCGACCGGCTCCTGGCGCTGGCCCTGCCCCGCATCCGCGACTTCCGCGGGCTGAACGCCAAGCAGTTCGACGGGCACGGCAACTACACGTTCGGGCTGACCGAGCAGTCGATGTTCCGCGAGATCGACGTCGACAAGATCGACCGTCCCCGCGGCATGGACATCACCCTGGTCACCACCGCCACCTCCGACGAGGAGGGTCGCGAGCTGCTCCGCCTGCTCGGCTTCCCCTTCGCCGGTCTGACCGTCGTGACCACGACCCGCTGAGCCGGGGCAGGAGAGACAGATGGCCAAGAAGGCGCTGATCAACAAGGCGGCCCGCAAGCCCAAGTTCGCGGTCCGCGGCTACACCCGCTGCCAGCGGTGCGGGCGTCCGCACTCGGTCTTCCGCAAGTTCGGCCTGTGCCGGATCTGCCTGCGGGAGATGGCCCACGCCGGCGAGCTGCCGGGCGTGGCGAAGTCCAGCTGGTAGTCCGGAGAACGACCCGCCCCGCGCGCTGACCGCGCGGGGCGGGACCCCAGCACCACCCCGTCGCCGAGAGGCCCACGCGAGGGACGCGTGAGGAACCGCGGCGAGAGAGGCACGACACCCATGACGATGACCGATCCGATCGCGGACATGCTGACGCGGCTGCGGAACGCGAACACGGCCTACCACGACTCGGCTGCCATGCCGTCGTCGAAGCTCAAGACGAAGATCGCCGAGATCCTCCAGAAGGAGGGCTACATCGCCGGCTGGCGCGTCGACGAGGTCGAGAAGGACGGCAGCACCCGCAAGGAGCTGGTCGTGGACCTCAAGTACGGCCCCAACCGCGAGCGCAGCATCGCCGGCGTCCGCCGGGTGTCCAAGCCGGGCCTGCGGGTCTACGCCAAGTCGAACGCGCTGCCCAAGGTGCTCGGCGGCCTCGGGGTGGCGATCATCTCCACCTCGACCGGG
>DASVUG010000154.1:0-4604 GCA_036387155.1 Pseudonocardia sp.
CGACCTGCTCACCCGACGCGACGCCGAGCGGCCACCGTCCCCCTGACGACCGCCGGTCGTACGCTGGGCTGATGCCCTTCCCCGCCCACCGGCCCCGCCGGCTGCGCACCACACCGGCGCTGCGCCGGCTGGTCGCCGAGACGACGCTGCGGCCGCGGCAGCTGGTGCTGCCAATGTTCGTCAAGGAGGGCGCCGCCGAGCCGGTGCCGGTGGCGTCGATGCCCGGGGTCGTCCAGCACACGCGGGACTCGCTGCGCAAGGCCGCCGCGGAGGCCGTCGGCGCGGGCGTCGGCGGCATCATGCTGTTCGGGGTGCCCGCGCAGCGCGACGCGACCGGCAGCGCCGGGGTGGACCCGGACGGCGTCCTGAACGTCGCCCTGCGCGACGTGCGCGCCGAGGTCGGGGACGCGACGGTGCTGATGAGCGACCTGTGCCTCGACGAGTTCACCGACCACGGCCACTGCGGGGTCCTCGACGACCGCGGGGAGGTCGACAACGACGCGACGCTCGCGGTCTACGCCGAGATGGCCCTCGCCCAGGCCGACGCCGGGGCGCACCTGCTGGGGCCCAGCGGGATGATGGACGGGCAGGTCGGGTTCGTCCGGGCCGCGCTGGACGCCGCCGGTCGCGTCGACACCGGTCTGCTCGCGTACACCGCCAAGTACGCCTCGGCGTTCTACGGGCCCTTCCGCGAGGCCGTCGAGAGCCAGCTGCGGGGGGACCGCAAGAGCTACCAGCAGGACCCGGCGAACGTCCGCGAGGCCCTGCGCGAGCTGGCGCTGGACCTGGAGGAGGGCGCGGACCTGGTGATGGTCAAGCCGGCCATGGCCTACCTGGACGTGCTGCGCGCCGTCGCCGAGGTGGCCGACGTGCCCGTCGCCGCCTACCAGGTCTCCGGCGAGTACGCGATGGTGGAGGCCGCGGCGGCGAACGGCTGGCTGGACCGGGACCGGACGGTGCTGGAGACGCTCACGGCGATCCGGCGGGCCGGCGCGGACGTCGTGCTGACCTACTGGGCCACCGAGGTCGCGGGGTGGCTCGACCGCGACTAGGACCCGGCACCACCCGGTCGGGGCGGGGTTGACCGGCGGTTTCGTCGGGGGTCCTGTATATGCTCGCGCGCCGGGCCGGTCGGCGTGGCCGTGCGACCACCGGCCCCTGATCGGAGGACCGAAGCGATGAGCAACGACCCGTCGTCCGGCGAGCAGCCCGGCTGGCAGAGCCAGCCGGGGCAGCAGGGCCAGCAGGGCGGCTACCCCGGCTACGGCCAGCCGCGCGCGGACCAGCCGGGCTACGGGGCGTCGTACCCGCCGCCGACGCAGCAGGGCGCCTACGGCCAGACGCCCTCGTGGCAGCAGCCCGCGGCCGTGCCGCCGCAGCAGCCGCAGGGCGCGTCGGCCTGGTCGGGCGGCGCGGCGCCCGGCGGCGCCTACCCGGCGGGCATGGGCCCGGGCGGCCACATGCCGTCCGCGAGCTCCGCGGGCTTCTTCGGCGCCCTGTTCGACTTCGGGTTCAACTCGTTCGCGACGCCCGTGGTCATCAAGGTGCTCTACATCCTGAGCCTGGTCGGCATCGGGGTGTTCTACGTCGTCGCGGTCATCAGCGGCTTCGTGCAGGACCCGCTGACCGGGCTCCTCGCGCTGGTCGTCGGCGGCGTCGTGGCACTGCTGACGCTGGTCTACATCCGGGTGCTGCTGGAGGTGCTCTTCGCGACGATCCGCATCGCGGAGGACGTCCGGATCCTGCGCGACCGGCAGCAGTGACGCGCCGCTGACGCGCCCTACGATGGCGGGGTGAGCAGGCCGGGCGAGTACCCACCCGACGACGGCGGCCCCCGGGGGGTGCCCGGCGGGCGGCCGGGTCCTGCGTCGGATCCCGCCGACCTGCCGCACGTCTACAACCCCTACGCGGGGGTCTCCTACCCGTCGTCGTACCCGGTGCCGTCCGCCGTGCCACCCGCCGGGCTGGGGCCGGACGGTGCGGTCGGGCCGGCCCGCCGCCCCGGCGCGCTGCACCTGGCGCTGGTGCTCCTGCTGGTCGCGACGCTGCCGTCCCTGCTGCCCGGGCTGCTGCTGGCGCTGGCGCCCGAGCAGCTCACGGCCGTGCTGGACGCCCAGCGCGAGCAGCTGCGCGGCCAGGGCGTCGAGCTGCCGCCGGCGGCCGACCTGGTGCCGGTCCTGCGGGCCGCCGGGATCCTGCTGCTGGTGCTCGGCGGGGTGTTCGCGCTGCTGGCGCTGCTGGCGTGGGCCGGCCGGCGGTGGGCGCGGACGCTCGTCGGCGCGCTCGCGGTGCTCTGGTTCGTCGCCGCCGTGGGCCTGGTCCTGCTGGCGACGGCGGGGCAGGGGGTCGCGCCGGACGCCGGGAGCCTGCTGGCGATCATCGGCCCGCCCGCGCTGGCCCTCGTCGGCGCCCTGCTCCTGTTCCGCCCGGCGGCGCGGGCCTGGTACGGCCGCGTCCGCCCCTGACGCCCGCCGCGACCGCCCCGACGCGGCATCGCCGCCGCTGCGCCAGACTGGAGGCCGTGAGCACGTCCGTGTCCCCGAGCCCGTCCACCGCCCCGTCCGCTTCCTCCTCCGCCGTCGCCACCTCCCGGGCGCTGTTCGACCGCGCGTCCGCCGCGATCCCCGGCGGCGTCAACTCCCCGGTCCGCGCCTTCACCTCCGTCGGGGGCACGCCGCGGTTCATGGCCTCGGCCCGCGGGCCGTGGCTCACCGACGCCGACGGGCACCGCTACGTCGACCTCATCTGCTCGTGGGGCCCGATGATCCTGGGCCACGCCCACCCGGCCGTCGTCGACGCCGTGCGCGCGGCGGCGGGCGGCGGGCTGTCGTTCGGCGCGCCCACCGAGATCGAGGTCGCCCTGGCCGAGGAGATCATCGGCCGGACCCCGGTCGAGCGGGTGCGGCTGGTCAACTCGGGCACCGAGGCGACGATGAGCGCGGTGCGGCTGGCCCGCGGCGTCACCGGCCGCACGGCGGTGGTCAAGTTCGCCGGCTGCTACCACGGGCACGTCGACGCGCTTCTCGCCCAGGCCGGCTCGGGCGTCGCGACGCTGGGCCTGCCCACCAGCCCGGGCGTCACCGGGGCGCAGGCCGCGGACACGATCGTGCTGCCCTACAACGACCTCGAGGCCGTCCGCGCGGTCTTCGCCGAACGCGGCGGCGACATCGCCTGCGTGATCACCGAGGCCGCCGCGGGCAACATGGGCGCGATCGCCCCGCGGCCCGGCTTCAACGCGGGCCTGCGCGACGTCTGCCGCGAGCACGGCGCCCTGCTGATCATGGACGAGGTCATGACCGGCTTCCGGGTGTCCCGGTCCGGCTGGTTCGGCGTGGACGGGGTCGCCGGCGACCTCTACACCTTCGGCAAGGTCATGTCCGGCGGCCTGCCGGCGGCGGCGTTCGGCGGGTCGGCGGAGCTGATGGGGCACCTGGCCCCGGCCGGACCCGTCTACCAGGCCGGGACGCTGTCGGGGAACCCGGTGGCGGTCGCCGCCGGGCTCGCGACGCTGCGCCACGCCGACGACGCCGTGTACCGCGCGCTCGACGCGAACGCGGACCGGCTGTCGGAGATGCTCGGCGCCGCGCTGGCCGCCGAGGGCGTCCCGCACCGCGTGCAGCGCGCCGGCAACATGCTCTCGGTGTTCTTCACCGAGGACCCGGTGCACGACTACGCGGGCGCCCAGGCCGCGCAGACGTGGCGCTTCCCGCCGTTCTTCCACGCGTTCCTCGACCGCGGGGTCTACCCGCCACCGAGCGCGTACGAGGCCTGGTTCGTGTCCGCGGCGCTCGACGACGAGGCCTGGTCCGTGATCGCCGACGCGCTGCCGCACGCCGCGAAGGCCGCCGCCACGGCCGTCGACCCGACGATGGCGAGCCAGTGAGCGCCGGTCCGGCGACGCCGATCCGCACCGTCGTCCACCTGCTGCGCCACGGCGAGGTGCACAACCCCGACGGCGTCCTCTACGGCCGCCTGCCCGGCTTCCGGCTCTCCGACCGCGGGCGCGACCAGGCCGAGGTCGTGGCCAAGGCGCTGGCCGACGCCGACCTGACCGCCGTGCTCGCCTCCCCGATGCAGCGCGCCCAGGAGACCGCGGCGCCCACGGCCGCGCTGCACGGCCTCGACGTGGTGACCGACGAGCGGCTGATCGAGGCCGGCAACGACTTCGAGGGCCGGACGGTCGCCGTGGGCGACGGCGCCCTGCGCGACCCGCGGTACTGGTGGCGGCTGCGCGACCCGTTCACCCCGTCGTGGGGCGAGCCCTACCGGGAGATCGCGCACCGGATGCTCGCCGCCGCGCACCGCGCCCGCGAGCTCGCGAGCGGCCACGAGGCGTTGTGCGTGAGCCACCAGCTGCCGATCTGGACGCTGCGCCGGTTCGTCACCGGCCAGCGCCTGTGGCACGACCCGCGGCGCCGGCAGTGCGCCCTGGCCTCGCTGACGTCGCTGGTCTTCGACGACGCCGCGCTGGTGCAGGTGCGCTACACCGAGCCGGCGGGTGGCAGCGACCCCACGCAGACCGGGGCGTGACCGGCCCCGCAGTTGCAGGAAAGCCACTTTCCTGCAACCCCGTTGCAGGAAAGTGGCTTTCCAGAGCCGGGCGG
>DASVUG010000155.1:0-11586 GCA_036387155.1 Pseudonocardia sp.
CGCGAAGGCGCTGAACGACTTCGCCGAGGCGACGAAGGACTTCGACCCGCGCGCCGACCTGCTCGGTGGCGCGGGGAGGTGACGGCCGTGGCCACGTCGAAGGACGGCGGCCCGTCGCGCCGGACCGTCGGGAACGCGGTACCGCCGTCCTCGGCGGACCCCCCCGGCCGGGCCGCCGGGGAACCGGACAGCCCGGTGTTCGTCATCTCGGTGGCGGCGCAGCTGTCCGGGCTGCACGCGCAGACGCTGCGCAGCTACGACCGGCTGGGGCTCGTCAGCCCCGGCCGGTCGGCCGGCGGCGGGCGGCGCTACTCGGCCCGCGACATCGCCCTGCTGCGGGAGGTGCAGCGCCTGTCCCAGGAGGAGGGCGTCAACCTCGCCGGCATCAAGCGGATCATCGAGCTGGAGCAGCTGGTGGACGCCCTCCAGGACCGCGTCCAGGAGCTGGTCGCCGAGCTGGACGCGGCGCGCGCCGCCGCGGAGCAGGCGGCCGCCACGGTGCACCGGTCCTACCGGCGCGACCTCGTCCCGGTCGACCGGCGCCACCAGATCGTCGTCTGGCACCCGGAGCCGCAGGGCTGACCGGCGTGATCGCCGCGGGCGTCGCCCCCGTGCGGTCACCACCGCGCCCGGGCGCCGCCCGCGCGGATCACCCGTGCCGCGCCGGCCGGTCGCCGGCGGTGCGGCGGGCGTAGCGGTACAGCGCCGCGACGGTGGCGGCGAACGCGATCACGCCGAGCACCGTCGCCACGGTCTCGAAGCCCTCGCCGACCAGCGCGAGCGGCGCGTCGGCGCCCGAGGCGGCCACGATGCCGGCGAAGACCACCCCGAACAGGCTCTCGCCGACGATCAGCCCGGTGGCCATGAGCACGCCGAGCCGCTTCGCGAGCTCGACGTCGCCCCCGCGCCGTTCGGCCCACCGGTCGTGCGCCCGCCCCAGCAGCGCCCCGATCGGGATGACGAGCGTCAGCGCCATCGGCAGGTACATGCCCATGCCCACGGCCAGCGGCGGCAGCCGGAAGCGGCCGCGGCGCGCCAGCGCCTCGTCGATGCCGATGACCACGACGCCGATGAGCGCGCCCAGCCCGATCAGGCCCCAGTTCAGGTCGCCGCCGAACACGCCCTGGGCCAGCGCCGAGATCAGCGCGGCCTGCGGCGCGGCCAGGGCGTTCTCCCCGGCCCCCGGCGCGCCGGCGAAGCCGAACGCGGTGTTGAGCAGGTCGAGCACCGGGGCGATCACCAGCGAGCCGAAGACCACCCCGATGACCAGCGCGACCTGCTGGCGCCACGGCGTCGCGCCCACCAGCTGGCCGGTCTTGAGGTCCTGCAGGTTGTCGTTGGAGATCGTCGCGACCGAGAACACGATCGCGGTCGTGAACAGGGCGTAGGCGACCAGCGCGGTGCTCCGGCCCGGGTCCCCGCCCGGCCCGTGCAGCACGGCCAGCAGCAGCGCGATGCCGAGCACGACCAGGATCCCCACACCGGAGATCGGGCTGTTCGACGAGCCGATCAACCCCGCCATGTACCCCGCCACGGCCGCGATCACCGCGCCGAGCACCACCACGTAGAGCAGGCTGACCAGGATCGTCGAGAACGTCCGGTCGGCGATCGGCGTCCCCGACAGGAACCCCCACAGCAGCGCGGCGATCGGGATCAGCGACAGCGCGATCGTCCCGGCGACGATCCGGATGGGGATGTCCCGCTCCGTCAGCTCGACCGTGCCGCCGCCGCGGCGGGCCCGGCTCGAGACCGCGGCATCGCGGATGCCGCGCGCGATCGGACCGAGGATCTTCAGCAGCGTCCACACCGCGGCCACCGCGATCGCGCCCGCCCCGGCGAACCGCACCTCGGTGCCGAACGTCGTGGACACGACGTCGGACACCTCGGCGCCGGCCGGCAGGTCCCCCCACGTCAGGGTGGGCAGCAGAACCCCGTACGAGATCAGCAGGCCGACGATCATGGCGGCGCCGACCGTCACCCCGACCAGGTGCCCGACGCCGATCAGCGCCAGCGACAGGCTCGCGCCGAACAGCGAGCCGCCCGAGCCGACGCGGAAGGCCAGCGACACCTCGTTGCCGATCACCTTGAGCGCGGCCAGCAGGGAGAACCCGGCCGCCGCCAGCGCGCCGACGACGATCGCGCGCAGGCTGCGGCGGTTGCCCTCGGCGGCCGCCGCGGCGTCGCCGCCCTCGGTGGCCTCGCCGACCTTGAGCACCTCGGCGGCCGCGACGCCCTCGGGGTAGGGCAGGTCCGAGCCGACGACCAGCGCGCGGCGCAGCGGCACCGAGTACATGACGCCGAGCGTCCCGCCGATCACGCAGACGGCCACCGTCGTCCAGTACGGGAAGCCCTGCCACCAGCCGATCATGATCAGCCCGGGCAGCACGAAGATGATCGCCGACAGGGTGCCCGCGGCGGACGCGATCGTCTGGACGATGTTGTTCTCGAGGATCGTGTGGCCGCGGAAGTACCGCAGGACCGCCATCGAGATCACCGCCGCCGGGATCGCCGTGGCGAACGTCAGACCGACCTTGAGCCCCAGGTAGACGTTGGCGGCGGTGAACACCAGCGTGATCAGCCCGCCCAGCACGACGGACCGGACCGTCAGCTCGCGGACGGTGCTCCTGCCGGCGCTCCTGCCGGCCTGCGTCTCGGTCATGGGGCGTCCTCGGAGCGTCGGGGTCGTGGCCGCCGACCCTACGGCTCGCCTTCCGCCCGTGACCAGGTGTGGCGGCCCGGTCAGTCCAGCGTGAACGGGTCGTAGCTGATGCGGTCCAGGGACGTGCCGGCGACCAGCATCCGCGACACGGTGGCGCGGATCATGGCGGGCGAGCCGCAGACGGTGACGTCGTGGTCCGCCCAGGCCCCGTACCGGGTGACGACGTCGGCCAGCGTGCCCGTCTCCGCGCCGCCCTCCCGGGCCTCGTCGCGCTCCACCACGGGGATGACGTCCAGCCAGGGGCAGGCGTAGGACATCCGGCGCAGGGTGGCGAAGTCGTAGAGGTCGTCCCAGGTGCGCCCGCCGACGAAGACCTGGGTGCGCGGCTGCCCGGTGCCCCGGGCGAGGTCCTCCAGCAGCGCGCGGACGGGCGCCACGCCGGTGCCGCCGGCGACCATCAGCACCTCGCGCCCGCTCCCGCGGTCCACCCGCAGGCGGCCCATCGGCGGGCCGATCCGCCAGGCGTCGCCGACGCGGGCGTGGGCGACGATCGCCCGGCTCACCCAGCCACCCGGGACGGCGCGGACGTGGAACTCCAGCCGGCCGTCGTCGCGCGGCGCGGTGGCGGGGGAGAGGTAGCGCCACAGCCGCGGGCGCTGCGGGGTCTCCACGCTCAGGTACTGCCCGGCCCGGTACGGCACGGGCTCCCCGGTCTGCACGCCGACGACGGCGAGGTCCCAGCCGATGCGGCGGTGCTCCACGACCCGCCCGAGCCAGGTGGCCGGGCCGCGCTCGGCCTGCGTCGCCGCGCGCATGGCGTCCGCGACCGTCCCGTACGCGCTCGTCCACGCCTCCGCGATCCCCGGCGTCCACGCCGGGCCGGCGAACTCCTCGATCGTGGAGAGCAGCGCGGCGCCGACGGCGTCGTAGTGCGCGGCGAGGACGCCGAACTTGCGGTGGTCCCGGCCGAGCTGCTCGAGGAAGGGCACGAGCTCGCCCGGGCGGTCCACCATCTGCACGACGTGCACCAGCGCCCGCAGCAGCCGGCTGCGCTGCACCTCCATGTTCACCGGGAACAGGTCGCGCGTCTCCGGCGCGCGGCTGAACAGGGTGGCGTAGAAGTGCCGGCCGAGCTCCTCGGCGCGCGGCGCGACCAGCTCGAAGCTCGACCGGATCAGCGCGACGCGGTCGGCGGCGGAGGCGTCGCGGTCGGCGGTGGGGGCGACGCGGGTGGTGGGCCCGTCGGCGGGCACCTGGTCGGCGAGCATCGGTTCGGCCGTCACCGGAGGCCTCGTGCGATGGTCATGCTGCTTCCGTTCGGGGGGACGGACGGCGTGCCCCGGGGGCCGGGCTGGCCCGCACGCCCGAGCAGGGTAGCGCGCCGCCCTTCGCGCCCGACGCCGCCAGGTGGCACCGCGTGCCGGGGTGATCACGCGTGGCGACCCGACCGCCGGCGCCGGGCGAGCCGCACCACCGCCAGGCGGACGACGGCCACCACGCTGAGCAGCAGCGACACCAGCCACACGACCGCCGCCGGGCCCGGCCACCCGGTGACGGCGACGAGCGCGACGACGCCGGTGCCCAGTGCGAGCAGCATGACCGTCACCGCGAGCAGCCGGTCGCCGCGCAGCGCGGCCCGCACCGCCGGACCGCCGCCGGGCGGCAGGGCCCGCGCGCTGCGCACGACCAGGAGCCCGACGACGGCCAGCACCAGCACGGCCCCCACCCGCAGCACCGCGCGGTCGTCCCCCGGGCCGGCCGCCACGAGCAGCCCGAAGGTCCCGAGCAGCAGCGCCGTCCGCACCCGGCCGGCCCGCTGCCACAGCACCACCCGGACGTTGCGCAGCGCCTCGGGCAGCGTCGGGTCCAGCTGCCCGGCCTCGACGAACCCGCGCAGCGCCGCGGCGGGGCGGCGGTCGACGAGCTCCAGCACCGCGAGGTCGTTGCGCGCGACGGCGTCGTCCGGGTCGAGCCGCAGCGCCTCGGTGTAGGCCCGCCGGGCCGTCGCCCGGTCGCCGTGCTGGGCCGCGATGTCGGCGAGGCGCCGGTGCCCGGTCGGGTTCTCCGGGTCCAGCGCGACGGCCCGCAGCGCGACCTCGCGGGCGTCGGCGAGCCGGCCGGCCGCCTGCAGCACCAGGGCGTAACCCAGGGCCGCGTAGAACTCCTCCGGCGCGATCGACACGGCCGTGTACCCGGCCCGCAGCGCCTCGGCGTGCCGGCCCAGGCCGGACAGGAGCAGCCCGCGCACCCGGTGGGCCCGCTCGTCGCCGGGGGCGAGCGCGACCGCGGCGTCGGCGGCCTCCAGCCCGGCGGCGAACCGGCGCGCCGCCAGCAGCACCCGCGCCAGCGCCACGACGAGCGCCGCGTCCTCCGGTTCGGCGGCGAGCGCGGAGCGGGCCTGGCGCTCGGCGTCGTCGAGGCGGCCCAGGTCGCACAGCCGCTCGACGCGTTCGGCGGCGGTGCTCACAGGGAGTGTCTGATGGATCTATGCCGTGCGAGCGGTGATCCAGGTGGATGCTCCGCAAGGCGGAGGAGCCGCCGATGTCGGGACATCGGCGGCGACGACAACGCCGCGGAGCGCCGCCTGGGCGCCGCGCAGCCGGCTGGATGATCCGTCAGACACTCCCTATAGCTTGCGGTGGCGGCGCAGGTGCTCCGCCAGGTCGTCGTAGCTGCCGTCGGCGTTGGCGAAGGCGAGCACGGTCCGTGCGGTGGCGAACCACGGCCCCGTGCTCGGCCGCACCTCCCGCGCCGCCGCCTCCAGGTCGCGCGTGGTCAGGGGCACGAGCCGGTTCGCGCGCATCGACGCGGCCAGCGCCCGCTCGGCGGCGGTGGTGCACACGTGCGCCAGGTCCGCGCCGGAGTAGTGCTCGGTGATGCGGGCGATCCGCTCGACGTCCACCGCGGCGGCGGGCCGGTCGCGCAGGTGGTGGCGCAGGATCGCCGCCCGCGCCGGGGCGTCCGGCGGGGCGACGAGCAGCATCCGGTCGAAGCGGCCCGGCCGGCGCAGCGCGCTGTCGACGTCCCACGGGTGGTTCGTGGCCCCGAGCACGAACACGCCCTCGTTGTCGCCGCCGAGGGAGTCCATCTCGCTGAGCAGCTGGTTGACGGTGTTGCGCATGCTGCTGGAGTGGGTGAGGTGCGAGCGCTTCTGGCCCAGCGCGTCGACCTCGTCGAGGAACAGCACGCAGGGGGCGTTGCGCCGGGCGGCGGCGAAGACCTCGGCGAGGTTGCGCTCGCTGCGGCCGGTCCACATGTCCAGCACGTCGGCGACGCCGACGGAGTGGAACGCCGCGCCGAGCTCCCCCGCGACGGCCCGGGCGAGGTGGGTCTTGCCGCAGCCCGGCGGGCCGTAGAGCAGCAGGCCGCCGGCGAGGCTCTTGCCGAAGGCCCGGGCGAGCTGCCGGTTGCGCAGGGGTCCCAGCAGCGCCAGCTCCAGGCGCTGCTTGACGTGGTCCAGGCCGCCGACGTCGGCCAGCCGCAGGGCCGGGCGCTCGATGTCCTCGTCCACCGGGGCGGGGGCGGAGGCCTGCGCGGGCTCCGGGGCGGCGACGTCCGCGAGCTGCTCCTCCGCCCGCGACCAGTCGAACCCCGGCGGCCCGGCCGGTGGGGACGCGGCGGGCGGGGGCGCCGGCGGCGGGAACGCGGGTGGGGGCCCGGGCGAGGGCACGGCGGGCGGGCCGGCCAGGGTGGCGGTCAGGCGCTGCAGGAGCGCGAGGGCGGCGGGATCGGTCGGGTCGCGCCCCAGTGCCTGGGTGCAGTGGATCAGGGCCTCGGCGGGGCGGCCGCGTCCGGCGAGGAGCTCGGCGACGTGCAGCCGCAGCGGGACGTCGTCGGGCGCGGCGGCGACGGCCGCGAGCAGGCTGGTGAGGAGCGGGTCGTCGGCCATCGGGCACAGTATGCCGAGCGCTCCGGCCCCACCGGAAACCCTCGTACCTTGAGCGGAACAGACTCAACTTCGGCGGCGTTGTCCTGGCAGAGGGGCGGGCACCGCCCTGGTTTCCGAAGTGTTCGCAGGAGGACGCGGGGATGGACTTCAACCCCACCACGAAGACCCAGCAGGCGGTCTCGGCGGCGGTGCAGGCCGCCGCGCTGGCCGGCAACCCCGACGTCGGGCCGACGCACCTGCTGGGCGCGCTGCTGGCGCAGGGCGACGGCATCGCGGCGCCGCTGCTCGCCGCCGTCGGCGCGGACGCCGCCGCGGTCCGCGCCGAGGTCACCGCGCTGGGCAACCGGCTGCCCTCGGCCGCCGGGTCGACCGTCGCCGCCCCCCAGCTGTCCCGCGAGGGGCTCGCCGCGATCGGCGCGGCGCAGCAGCTCGCCACGGAGATGGGCGACGAGTACGTCTCCACCGAGCACCTGCTCGTCGGGCTCGCGTCGGGCCGCACCCAGGTCGCCGACGTGCTGCGCCGCCACGGCGCCACCCCCGAGGCGCTGCGCGAGGCGTTCACGAAGGTGCGCGGGTCGGCCCGCGTCACGAGCCCGGACCCGGAGGGCAGCTACAAGGCGCTGGAGAAGTACGGGGTCGACCTCACCGCCCGGGCCCGCAACGGCGAGCTGGACCCGGTGATCGGGCGCGACACCGAGATCCGCCGCGTGGTGCAGGTGCTGTCGCGGCGCACCAAGAACAACCCGGTGCTGATCGGCGAGCCCGGCGTCGGCAAGACGGCCATCGTCGAGGGGCTCGCGCAGCGGATCGTGACCGGCGACGTGCCGGAGTCGCTGCGCGGCAAGCGCGTCGTCGCGCTGGACATGGGGTCGATGGTCGCCGGCGCGAAGTACCGCGGCGAGTTCGAGGAGCGGCTGAAGGCCGTCCTCTCCGAGATCACCGAGTCCGCCGGCGAGGTCGTCACCTTCATCGACGAGCTGCACACCATCGTCGGCGCCGGCGCCACCGGCGAGGGCGCGATGGACGCCGGCAACATGATCAAGCCGATGCTGGCCCGCGGCGAGCTGCGGCTGGTCGGCGCCACCACCCTGGACGAGTACCGCAAGCACATCGAGAAGGACGCCGCGCTGGAGCGGCGCTTCCAGCAGGTCGTCGTGGGGGAGCCGTCGGTCGAGGACACCGTCGGCATCCTGCGCGGGCTCAAGGAGCGCTACGAGGTCCACCACGGCGTGCGGATCACCGACGCCGCGCTCGTGGCCGCCGCTGCGCTGTCGGACCGCTACATCACCGCCCGGTTCCTCCCGGACAAGGCCATCGACCTGGTCGACGAGGCCGCGTCCCGGCTCCGCATGGAGATCGACTCCCGGCCCGTCGAGATCGACACCGTCGAGCGCGCCGTGCGCCGGCTGGAGATCGAGGAGATGGCCCTGGCCAAGGAGTCCGACGCGGCGTCGGTGGACCGGCTGGTCGCGCTGCGCGCGGAGCTCGCCGAGCGCAAGGAGGAGCTGTCGGCCCTGACGGCCCGCTGGCAGAACGAGAAGGGCGCGATCGAGGCCGTCCGCGAGCTCAAGGAGCAGCTCGAGCAGCTGCGCGGTGAGTCCGAGCGGGCCGAGCGCGACGGTGACTACGGCCGCGCCGCCGAGCTGCGCTACGGCAAGATCCCGCAGCTGGAGCGCCAGCTCGCCGAGGCGACGGCGGTGACCGAGCGCCAGACCGACGTCATGCTCAAGGAGGAGGTCGGCCCGGATGACGTCGCGGACGTCGTGTCGGCCTGGACGGGCATCCCGGCCGGGCGCCTGCTGGAGGGCGAGACGGCCAAGCTCCTGCGCATGGAGGACGAGCTGGGCCGCCGCGTGGTCGGCCAGGCCGAGGCCGTGCGCGCGGTGTCGGACGCCGTGCGCCGGGCCCGGGCCGGGATCGCGGACGAGAACCGGCCCACCGGGTCGTTCCTCTTCCTCGGGCCCACGGGTGTCGGCAAGACCGAGCTGGCCAAGGCGCTGGCGGAGTTCCTGTTCGACGACGAGCGGGCGATGGTCCGCATCGACATGAGCGAGTACTCCGAGAAGCACAGCGTCGCCCGGCTGGTCGGCGCGCCGCCCGGCTACGTCGGCTACGACCAGGGCGGGCAGCTCACCGAGGCCGTGCGGCGCCGCCCGTACACCGTCGTGCTGCTCGACGAGGTCGAGAAGGCGCACCCGGACGTGTTCGACACGCTGCTGCAGGTGCTCGACGACGGCCGGCTCACCGACGGCCAGGGCCGCACGGTCGACTTCCGCAACACGATCCTCGTGCTGACGTCGAACCTCGGCTCGCAGCTGATCGCGAACCCGGCGCTGGACGAGCGGGGCCGCCGCGACGCCGTCATGACGGTGGTGCGGTCGCACTTCAAGCCGGAGTTCCTGAACCGGCTCGACGACGTGGTGGTCTTCTCCGCGCTGTCGACCGAGGAGCTCGGCCGGATCGTCGACATCCAGCTGGGGGTGCTCGGGCGCCGGCTGGCCCAGCGCCGGCTCACCCTCGACGTGTCCGGCGCCGCACGCGAGTGGCTGGCGATGAACGGGTTCGACCCGGTGTACGGGGCGCGCCCGCTGCGCCGGCTGGTGCAGTCGTCGATCGGCGACGCGCTGGCCAAGCAGCTGCTGGCCGGCGACGTGCGCGAGGGCGACACCGTCCGGGTCGACCTCGACCCGACGGCCGGGGGCGGCACCGGCGGCCTGATCGTGGGCCGCGGCGTCCCCGCCGCCGCGCGGTAACCCCGCCCGCCCCGAACGGCCCGGCGTGCCTCCCGCACGCCGGGCCGTTCGCGTGTCCGGCGGTGCAGGAAAGCCACCTTCATGCAGTCCCACCGCAGGAAAGTGGCTTTCCTGCAACCGCTGGCAGACGCCGCGGGACCGGTCGCGCGGCGCAGCGGGGTCACGCCCCGTGACGGGTCTACGCTGCGCCCCGTGGGCATTCCCTCGTCGGTGTGGTTCGTCATCGCCGCCGTCGCGCTGGTGGCCGGCGCGGCCCTGCTGCTCGCCGACCGCCTCGGTTCCCGCGGCGGCGGCCGGGACCGGCGCCGGTGGGCGGCCCTGCACGACTGGGAGTTCGTCGAGACCGACCCGGTGCTCCCCGGGCGGTGGCGCTTTGGCACCATCCACCAGGGCGGGCCGGGCATCGCGCGGAACCTCGTCGCCGGGCAGGTCCCGACGCCGGACGGGCCGCGCCAGGGCTACCTGTTCGACCACGAGCAGGCCGGGCGCGTGAGCACGGTGCTGGCGGCGGTCCAGGTGGCGGCGCCGCTGCCGGCCGCGGTGGAGCTGCGGCTGCCCTCGGCGCCCCTGCCCGACGACGCGGGGCTGGACCTGCTCGAACCGGTCGGCGAGCGGTACGCCTTCGTCACCGACGCCGACGCCGTGCGCCCGCTGCTCACCTCCCGCCTGGCCGACGCCGCGGACGTGATCGGCGACGACGTCGAGCTGGTCTGGGCCGAGGACACCTGGGTGCTCGCCACAGCGCCGGTCGGCTCGGCCCCGGCCCGCCTGCAGGACCTGCTCGCCGACCTCGCCGAGGTCGCCGCCGCGCTGGAGCAGGGCGTCAAGGCCCGCTCCGACCGCTGACCCGGCAGGCCACGCCCCCGCCACCGGCGGTGCGGGGTGCGGTGACCCCCTAGGTTGGGGGTGTGCCGACCGCTTTGATCACCGGAGCCACCTCCGGCATCGGTGCCGCGTTCGCCGCGCGGCTCGCCCGGGACCGCCGTGACCTCGTGCTCGTCGCGCGCGACCGCACCCGCCTGCAGGACCTGCTCGCCGACCTCGCCGAGGTCGCCGCCCGCCTCGCCGACCCCGACGTCGCCCCCATCGACCTGCTGGTCAACAACGCCGGCTTCGCCTCGGGCCGGCCCTTCCTCGGTCTCGACCCGGCCGACCTGCAGCGCCAGCTCGACGTCAACGTCGCCGCCGTCCTGCAGCTGACGCGCGCGGTGCTGCCGCGGATGGTCGACCGCGGCCGGGGCGCCGTGGTGAACGTGTCGAGCATCGCCGGCTTCCTGCCCGGGCGCGGCACCACCTACGGCGCCGACAAGGCCTGGGTCACCTCCTTCACCGAGGGCATCGCGTCGTCGCTGCGCGGCACCGGTGTGCGCGCCATGGCGCTGTGCCCCGGCTTCGTGCGCACCGAGTTCCACGAGCGCGCCGGGCTCGACGTCGGCGCCCGGCGCGGGCCGTTCTGGCTGGACGCGGCCCGCGTGGTCGACGAGGGGCTGGCGGACCTGGACCGCGGGAAGGTCGTCTCGGTGCCGAGCCGCCAGTACCAGGTGCTGGCGACGCTCGCGGACCTGCTGCCCCGCGCCCTCGTCCGCCGGCTCGTCGCGCGGACCAACCTGCGCCAGGCCCGCACGTGACCGAGCTTGCGAGGTCACCGTTCAACACAGCACCTCGGGGCACGAACCCGACGAGCGTCAGCGAGGAGGGTTCGTGACCGGGCCGGACGCGGACCGCGAGGAGCTCGCGGACCTGGTCAGGGAGCTCGGGGTGGTGCACGGTCGGGTCACGCTGGCGTCCGGACGGGAGGCCGACTACTACGTCGACCTGCGCCGGGTCACCCTGCACCACCGGGCCGCGCCGCTGGTCGGGCGGCTGCTGCGGGTGCTGACGGCGGACTGGGACTACGCCGCCGTCGGCGGGCTGACCCTGGGGGCGGACCCGGTCGCCGACGCCGTGCTGCACGCCGCGGCCGCGGAGCGGGACGCCGACCCCGACGTCGCCCCCGTCGACGCCTTCGTCGTCCGCAAGGGGACGAAGGAGCACGGGATGCAGCGGCTCGTCGAGGGCCCCGACGTGGCCGGGCGCCGGGTGCTCGTCGTCGAGGACACGTCCACGACCGGCGGCTCGGTGCTCACCGCCGTTCGCGCGGTGCGGGAGGCCGGGGCGACGGTCGTCGGCGTGGCCACGGTCGTGGACCGCGGCACCGGCGCCCGCGCGGTCGTCGAGGCGGAGGACGCGCCCAACCGCGCGCTCCTCGGCCTCGCCGACCTCGGCCTCGGCTGAGCGGCCCCGGC
>DASVUG010000156.1:0-14071 GCA_036387155.1 Pseudonocardia sp.
GGGCGGGAGCGCGTCGAGGTCGGGGATCACGACCTCCTGGACCCGGTTGCGGTACAGCACGAGCGCGGTGGCGCCGCCGGCGACGAGCCGGACGCGGACGAACTCGGTGTTGAACGGCTCGCCGGGGTCGTAGCCCATCGCCGTCGTGGCGAAGGCGCGGATCGGGCCCGAGTGCGTCGCGACGACGACCGTCCGGGCGGCGGTCCGGGCGTGGGCGTCGAGGATGCCGCGCCAGAACCGGCGGACGCAGGAGACCGGCGGCTCGAAGTACAGCATCGGCATCGTGAGCCAGTGGGTGATCGGGTCGCCGCCGCCCTGCTGGATGCCCCAGAAGCGGTCGACGTCGACCAGCCACCCGGGCCGCTCACCCAGCCCGACCCGCTCGTACTTCTCCATCTCGCGGTGGTAGACCCGGAAGGCGCTGGTCACGTCCCGCGGGCCGTCGGGGGTGGCGACCTCGAAGTTGCGGAAGTCGGCGCTGTCGCGCAGCTCGCCGACGTGGGCGTCGCGGCCGAAGAGGCCGATGTTGTCGAGCAGCCCCCGGCGCAGGTGCTCGGCCGTCTGCCGGGCCCGGTTGGTCGGCGCGCACAGCAGCTCGACCCGCATGCCGTCGGTGACCCGGCGGGCGATCTCCTGGCCCCGCCGGTGCGCCTGCCACGAGCCGAGCGGGGTGAGGCCCGACTCGGACGAGTAGCCCTGGGTCTCCCCGTGGCGGACCAGGTAGACGTCGCAGTCGACGGTGGCCAGCTGGTCGCGGCGCTCGGGGACGATCTCCTTGGTCCGCGTCACCTCGGCCCAGGCCCGGGACGCGCCGATCACGTTGCCGTCGTGGGTGACCTCGTCGCTGCGGTGCCCGCGCGCCCGGAACCGGCGCAGGTAGAGCGGCGTGGCCGGGTCGTCGTCCGGGGCGGGGTCGCCCGGCGCGTCGGGTGCCGTCGGCGAGGGGGCGGCCGCCCGGCGGGCCAGGTGCCGGGTCAGGTACGCCGGCGCGTCGGGCCGCTCCGTCCGCGGCGCGGCCGGCGGCGCGGCCGGTGGATCCTCGGTGCTCATCGGACGGGGCCCATCAGGTGTGCACCGTCAGGAACTTCTGGTTGACCACGCCGTCGTAGTAGAACATCGCCCGGCCCATCTCCGCCTCGGTCCAGGTGATCGGCTCGGTGCCCGGGTCGACCCAGTAGCCGCCGGTGAACATCTCGTTGCGGTTGCCGACGGGGTCGAAGAAGTAGAGGCACTGCCCGCGGGTGGCGCCGTGCCGCGTCGGGTTGGTCTCCACGTGGACGCCGTGGTAGACGCAGGTGTCCGCCGCGGTGCGCAGGTCGGTCCACCCGTCGACCCAGTAGGCGAAGTGGTGCAGGCCCTGGTTGGGCCCGGTGATGAACGCGATGTCGTGCGAGCGGTGCGACACCTCGAGCCAGCTCGCGATCTGGTAGCCGTCGTCGCCGAGGACCTGCTCGGTGAGCCGGAAGTCGAGGTGCTCGACGAGGAAGCGGCTGGCGGTGTCGACCTCCTCGGCGGTCAGGAAGACGTGGTCGACGCGGGGCGGCGCGATGCCGACCAGGCCCATCGGCCGCGGCGGCGGGTTGGTCTGCGGGAGCAGGTTCCCGACCTGCTGCATGCCGTGGACCAGCTCCATCTCGTGGCCGCTGGGCAGCGTGAAGCGGATCGCCGTCCCGTGGCCGGGCGCCCACTCGTCGGCGCCGTAGCGGCGCACGGCCACCCCCGCGGCCTCGAGGCGCCCCTGGTAGTGGTCGAGGTCCTCGGCGTCGGTGACCTTGAACCCGAAGTGGTTCAGGCCGTGGGTGGGCTCCATGGTGAGGACGACGCTGTGGTGCTGGTGCTCGTCCCAGCACTTGAGGAAGACCCGGGAGGCGTCCCGCCCGGTCTCGATCATCCCCACGACCTCGGCGTAGTAGGCGGTGGCGAGCTCCAGGTCCGGGACGCGGATCTCGACGTGGGACAGGCGCAGGATCGTCATCGCGCTCCCTCGCTGCGCTCGGGCCTCGCGGTGCTGGACGGTTCGCTCGCAAGCTCGCTCACGAGCTCGGTCGGCGATAACGAGCGACGCTGTGACATTGCTTCGCTCGCAAGCTCGCTCACGTGTGCACCCTCAGGAACCGCTGGTTGATCTCGCCCTCGTAGTAGAAGATGGCGCGACCGATGTTGTCCTCGGTCCAGGTCAGCGTCGGGAAGTCGGGATCGGGCCGGTAGCCGCCGGTGAAGACCTCGTTGCGGGTCCCCAGCGGGTCGAAGAAGTAGATGGTCGAGCCCCGCGTGATGCCGTGCCGGGTCGGGCCGACGTCGAGCTGGATGCCGTTGTAGGCCAGGACGTCCGCCGCGTCCCGGACGTCGTCCCAGTCGTCGAGCCAGTAGGCGAAGTGGTGCAGGCCGCCGTTGGGGCCGTGCACGATCGCGAGGTCGTGGGGCGAGTGCGAGCGCTCCATCCAGGTCCCGAGCTGGTGCCCGTTGCCGTCGAGGAGCTGCTCGGTGATGCGGAAGCCGAGCACGTCCATGAAGAACCGGGTCGACTCGCCGACCTCCTCGGCGTTGATGAGCATGTGGTCCATCCGCGGCGGGCAGATCCGGTCGCGGGAGAACGGCCGGTCCGCCGCGGGGGTGTGCCGCGGCCGCGACGTGCCGACCTTCTCGACGTCGGCGACCAGCTCCATGACGTGGCCGCTCGGGGTGGAGAAGCGGATCGACTCGCCCTGGCCCACGGACTCGCCCCGGCTGATCCGCTCGACGGGGAAGCCGTAGCGGGAGACCTTGTCCTCGAGGTCCGCGAGGTCGTCGGGGTGGTGGACCTTGTAGGACATCAGGTCCATGCCGACCCGCGGCGCGTAGCGCAGCCGCAGCGAGTGGTGGTCCTCCTCGTCCCAGCACTTGAGGTAGACCTCGTCCCCGACGCGGGCGGTGACCTCCATGCCCATGACGCCGGTGTAGTACGACGTCGCCAGGTCGAGGTCGGTCACCGTGACGTCGACGTGCCCGAGGCGGAGGATGCCGCGGGGCGGGCCGGCGACCGTCCGGCCCCGGTTCCGGCGCGTGTCGGACGGGTCGACCCGCGCCCCGTCGGGCGGTGCACCGGGCGCCTTGACCCGGCGAGCGCCCGGCGGCGTGCCCTCGGCCAGGTCGTGGCCCGTGACGCCGTTCACATCCACCATGGCGGAAAGGTAGGTCGCCGCGGCCCCGTGCGGTCGGCTTGTTCCGCCATGCGGAACAGCAGTTGGTGTCGGGGTCCGCAGGCTCCACGCTGGGCCCGTGAGCGAGGACAGGACGTCGGCCGGCGACGGGGACCCGGACCCGGAGGCCCCGCGTCCGGAGGTCACGCGGCCGGAGGTCATGCGCGAGGTCGTGCGGGACTACGTGTGGACCGTGCAGACCACGTACCTCGACCACGTCCGGCACCTGCCGCCCGGCGAGCGGGCGGCGCTCCCGCTCGCCGCCGCCCGCCACGTCACGGTGGTGGCGGCCGCGGCCCGCCGGCTGCACCTCGTGGCGACCGCCGACGCGCTGCCCGCCCCGCTCGGCCCGGAGGTCGCGGTCACCGACGAGCACCGGGGGACGTCGTGGAGCGTGCGGTTCTTCGACCCCTCGGTCCTCCCCGAGCTGGGCCTCCTCGGCGACGACGCCCCCGAGGACGTGCGCCGCGTGCTCGGCGTCGGCGACGTGCTGTACCACCTCACCGTGGCCGCCGGCGGGGGCCTGACCGCGCACGACGCCCAGCACTCCGGCGTCGCGCTGGCCAACCTGCACGCCAAGGGGCTCCGCGACCTGGGGCGGATCCGCCACGCCCTCCCCCGCCAGGAGCGGACGGTCGACGAGCTCGGCCTCTGCGCGCGGCTGGGCCTGCACCGCGCGGCCGCCCTGCTGGCGGCGGACCTGACGGGCGGGCGCGTCGCGCCGGAGCCCGGGACGCCCGCGGGGTCCTGCGTCGAGGCCGTCCTCGCGGACGTGACCCGCCGATGACCTCACCCGGACCGGCCCCACCGGATCCTGCGGGGCTCCCGGCGGGCGTGCAGCGGCTGTCGAGCGTCGCCGCCGCCGCGCGGGTCCTGCGGGAGTTCGACAAGCACAGCACGCAGCTCGGCGTCAGCCAGCTGGCCCGGCGCGTCGGGATCGGCAAGAGCACCACCCACCGGATCGTCTGGACGCTCGTCGCCGAGGGCCTGCTGGAGAAGGTCGACGAGACCGGCCTGTTCCGCCTCACCACGACCATGCGGTCGCTCGGCGCCAGCGCCGAGACCGCCCAGCGGCTGCACGAGGCGGCGACCATGCCGCTGGACCGCCTGCGCCGGCTGACGCCCGGCACGCTGCACGTCGCCATCCTCGACGGCACCGACGTGCTCTACGTCGAGCGGCGGGAGGGCCCGGGAACGATCCCGCTGTTCCGGGCCATCGGGTCGCGGGTGGCCGCCCACGCGACCTCGACCGGCAAGGTGCTGCTCGCGTTCCTGCCGCCCGACCAGCGCAGGCGCGCGGTGGAGGGCCTGCGGATGACGCCCCGGACGCCGCGGACGATCACCTCGCGCGCCGAGTTCGACGCCGAGCTCGCCCGCGTCCGGCGCCAGGGGTACGGCGAGAACCGCGGCGAGTCCGAGACGGGCATGTGCTCGATCGCCGCCCCGGTGCGCGATCCGGTCGGCCGGGTCGTCGCGTCCGTGTCGGTGGCGCTCTACGTCGAGGACGTCGACGCCGGCCTGCCCCACCTCGCCCGACCGGTCGTCGAGACCGCCACCCGCATCTCCGCCGGGCTGGGGTGGAGCCCGTGACCGCCCGGGAGACCGGGACGGCGCGGTGGGAGCGGATCTGCCGGGCGGACGACGTCGTGCCCCGCCGGCCGGTCGGCCGGATCGTCGGCGACTCGGGCCAGGACCGGGACCGGGTCTGCGTCGTCGCGCGCGACGACGGCGAGCCCGTCGCGCTGCTCGACCGCTGCCCGCACCGCGACATCGCGCTCTCCGGCGGCGTCGTGCGGGACGGGACCCTGGTCTGCCCCGGCCACTTCTGGCGGTTCGACCTGCGCTCGGGCGAGCGGACCGGCGGGGGCCGGGCCGACCGGGCCGCCACCGTGTACCCGACCCGGGTGGCCGACGGCTGGGTCGAGGCCCTGCTCCCGCCGGCGTCGCCCCGCCTCCCGATGCGCGAGTGGCTGCTCGCGCAGGCGCGACGAAGGAGCACCGAGATGGCCACCACCACCGGGACGAGCCCCGAGATCGGCGACTCCGTCGACGTCGGCGGCGTCCGCACGAACTACCACGACGAGGGGTCCGGTGCGCCGGTCGTGCTCGTCCACGGCTCGGGGCCCGGCGTGAGCGCCTGGGCCAACTGGCGGCTCACCCTGCCCGCCCTGTCCGCGCGCTTCCGCGTGCTGGCCCCGGACGTCCTGGGCTTCGGCCACACCGACCGGCCGCCGGGCACGACCTACGACCTGGACACCTGGACCGCGCACCTCGCCGGTTTCCTCGACGCCCTGGAACTGCCGCGCGTGTCGGTGGTGGGCAACAGCTTCGGCGGCGCGCTGGCGCTCAGCCTCGCCACCCGGTTCCCGGACCGCGTGGACAAGCTGGTGCTCATGGGCAGCGTCGGTGTCCCGTTCGCGCTGACCCCGGGCCTGGACGCCGTCTGGGGCTTCGAGCCCTCGCTGCCGGCGATGCGCGACCTGCTCGGCGTCTTCGCCCACGACCGGTCGCTCCTGAGCGACGACCTCGCCCGGCTGCGGCTCGACGCCGCGACCCGACCCGGGGTGCACGAGGCCTACCGCGCGATGTTCCCGGCGCCCCGCCAGGCGAGCGTCGACGCGCTCACCGTCGACGAGACCCTCGTGCGCGGTCTGCCGCACAGGACGCTCGTCGTCCACGGCCGGGACGACCGGGTGATCCCGCTGGCGAACTCGCTGCGCCTGGTCGAGCTCATCGACGACGCGCGCCTGCACGTGTTCGGCCGGTGCGGCCACTGGGTGCAGATCGAGCACGCCGACGAGTTCAACCGGCTCGTCGCCGACTTCCTCGCCTGATCGGACCCGCACCCGCGGGTCGACCCGGGCTCGTCAGGGGTGCACCTGCACGACCATCTCGATCTCCACGGCGAACCCCTTCGGCAGGGCCTGCACCCCGACCGCGGACCGCCCGTGCGCGCCCGCCTGCTCGCCGAACACGGCCACGAGCAGGTCCGACGCGCCGTCGAGGACCGCCGGGGTGTCCCGGAAGTCCTCGGTGCACGCGACGAACCCCAGCACCTTGACGACCTGGCGCACCCGGTCGAGCGACCCGAGCGCGGCGCGGGTCTGCGCGAGCAGGTTCAGCGTGCAGTCCCGGGCCGCGAGCCGCGCCCGCTCGACGGGGAGGTCCGCGCCGACCCGCCCGGTCCACCCGTCGGCGCCCTGCCCGGCGAGGAACAGCAGGTCGCCGGCGAGCACGAAACCCCGGTAGTTGCCGGCCGCCGTCCGCAACGGCGGTAGCACCAGCCCGAGCGCCGCCAGCCGGTCCTCCGGCCGCGCTCCCGGCGCGGTCGGACCCGCACCCGCGGCGCCCCCGCCCGCCCGGAACACCCCGCTCATCGCACTCCCTCGCTGCGCTCGGTCGGCGCTTCGCGCAGCGCTGTGCTGAATGGTTCGCTCGCAAGCTCGCTCACCGCCCGTCCTCCCCCGCACTCGCGGGCCGATCCCTGCCGACTCGCGCGAAGTTCCCGCGAGTCGGCAGGTTCTGGTCCGTGAGTTGCGGGTTTCCGGCCCCTCCGGAAGCGGACACGCCCGTCCGGAAGACCCGCGACGCCGGCTCACCGGCCCCGTCGATCCCCAGCCGCCCGAGCAGCCGGACCACGGAGCCGGCCGGGTCGACCACGTCGAACAGCTCCGTCGCCATGCCCGCCGTCGTGGCGCCGTCGAGGTTGGCGGCGAGGTCGTCGACGAACAGGCACCGGTCCGGCGGCTCCCCGACCGCCGCGGCCGCCCGGCGGAACGCCTCGGGGTCGGGCTTGAGCACGCCGAACGACCGGGCCTCCAGGATCGCGTCGAAGGCGCGCAGCTCGGGGAAGCGGTCGGGCCAGTCGTCGCCGAACCAGTGCGCCATGTCGTTGGTGAACGCGACGACGCGGACGCGGCCGGCGAGCCGGCCGAGCATCGCCCGGATCTCGGCGCGGACGTAGGAGCACGCCCGCCACAGCGCGCCGATGTCGAGGTCCGGCCGCCGCTCCGCCAGCCGCGCCCAGTAGTCGCGCTCGGGGACCCGGCCGGACTCGACCGCCCGGTAGTCCGGCTCACCCCCGAGCGGACCGGCCGGGAACCGGGGCGCGGCGGCGGTCTCGAACAGCGTCGGGATCACCACCCCGCCCACGTCCAGGACGGCGGTGGTCAGGAACCGGTCGTCGGGCGCCCCGACGCTGCGGGCCGCGGCGAGCCGCCGCAGCGTGCGGCGCCGCCGCACCTCCCAGCCGTCCGGGTCGACCGGCCGGAACGGCGGCCCGGGCGGCGGCACCCGGCACGCGGGGCCGTCCGGTTCCCGATCCACACCGTCGGCCCTCATCCGTCTTGGCTGATCACCGCGACGACCCCGGTGTCGCCGTCGACCCGCACCCGCTGCCCGTCGCGCAGCAGCGCCACCGCGTTGCCGGTGCCGACCACGGCCGGGAGCCCGTACTCGCGGCAGACGATCGCGGCGTGGCTCATGATCCCGCCGACGTCGGAGACGGTGGCGGCGATCCGCGAGAAGACGGGCGACCAGGCCGGGGACGTCGCGGGGCAGACGAGCACGTCGCCCTGCTGCACGGTGTCGAGGTCGCGCACGTCGCGCACGATCCGCACCGGGCCTTCCACGACGCCGGGCGAGCCGGCGGAGCCCCGCAGCGTCACCGCGCCGTCGGCGCCGCCGTCCGACGAGGTCAGCCACTCCTTCACGGAGTCGGTGGTGATCCCCCAGAGCATCACCGTGAACGGCTCGGTCACCTGCGCCGGGGGCGGCCCGAGGGCCGGCGGCGGCTCGACGGCCCGCAGCGCCTCGTAGATCCGGCGCCGCTCGGCCACGATCGGCCGCCAGTACTCGGCGCCGCGCGCGGGGCTGCCGACCGACCAGCCCGCCACCGTCCCGTAGATCGTCTCCGCGACCTCGTAGCGGCGCAGGAAGAACATGTCCTCCGGCTCGTCGAAGGCGCCCATCGCGGCCAGCGCGCGCGAGAGCTCCTTGGACTTGCCCCAGAACGTCGCCCACATCCAGTGCTCGATGTAGAGGACGTGCTCCTCGATGTAGACGAACACCGTGCGGGCCAGGCCGAGCATCTCGTCGAACGCCGGCCGGTCGTCCTCGGCGAGCAGGTCGCGGTACTCCCCGGAGATCCGCTCGCGCTCGGCCAGCACCTGCTCGGTGGGCCGGTCGATCGTCTCGCCGGCCTGCAGCCGCCGCACGTACTCCTGCACCGACGCCAGCGGCAGGTCCTGGTTCTCCAGCCAGGTGTCGAAGTAGTGGTAGCCGCCCGGGTGCCCGGGGTCGGTGTTGATCAGGAACCAGGGGTCGGACGTGCGCCGCCAGTCCGCCAGCCACTCCTTCCCGGCGTCGGTGCGCTCCAGCGTCGCGAACAGCTCCTGCGCCGACCCGGCGGCCAGCACGTCGGCGTCGATCCCGAGCCGCTGCGCCTCCTTCGCGAGCCGCTTGAGCTCGTCGTCGGGCCGGTACAGCTCGACCGACAGGCCGCCGACCATCCGGGAGATCGACTGGTCGGGGATGTCGGGGAAGGCGTTCTTGCAGAACCCGAAGAACGTCAGGTACGCGGCGTAGCCGAGGTTGAGCAGCTCGAAGTGGTACTGGTAGGTCTCGTACATCGTCAGCACGAGCCGGTCGAAGTCGGCGATCATGCGGTAGCCGGCCGAGGTGCCGACGTGGTCGAACACCGTCGCCTCGGGCTCGAGGTCCGGCAGGGGCGCGAAGGTGATGGCCTTGATGTCGTCGAGCTTCGCGGTGACCTTCGCCTTCCACTCGGCGTAGATCGCGTCCCAGTTCTCGTAGTAGTGGCTCGCGCGCCTGCCGAACTCCTCGGCGCGCGCCGCGACGTCCTCCGGCGGCGCCGGGACGGGCGTCACGTACAGCCGGCCGTTGAGGATGCGCTGGTCCACGCCGAACGCGGGCGGCATCGCGAAGATCCGGGTGTTGAACGCGCCGAGGGACTGCCACCAGCACTCGCACTGGATCTCGTCGTAGGGGTGCAGGACCTCGGGGTGGTGCAGCCGGTCGGCGAACCAGAACCGCTGCTCGTCGGCCTCGCGGCGGTCGTCGCCGAACAGGTGGTACCAGTTGTACATCCGCTCCCAGCCCTCGGCGCCGGGCGGGGTCGCGACCTCGAACGGGCTGGGGAACCGATCGGGCATCAGGTCGCCTCTCTCTCGGGTCGACGGGCTGTCTTCTCCACCTGCGTGGCGCCGGTGAGGGTGGCGAGGATCGCGTCCATGCCGGTGCGGGTGGCGACGCGGCGGATCGGCCGCCGGCTCCACACCGTCTCCGGCCGGGCCTGCACGAGGTGGACCGCCCGGGGCGCGGTCCCGGCGGCGACGGCGAACTCGCCGTCCTGCGGACAGCCGGCGCGCCGCTCCAGGAGCTTCGCCAGGCGCGTGAGCTCGGCGAGCTCGTCGCGGTCCAACGACGGAGCGCTGCGGCGGTCCTCGTCGACGGCGACGGTGACGACGCCGCGCCCGGCGTCCGGGTCCCGCACCGCCTCGGTCGGCTTGTCGGCGACCTCGCGGCGGACGACGTCGCCGGTGACCTTGTCCACGGTGAACCGGTCCGGGTTCACCAGCCCGGACACGAGCGGCTCCCCCAGCCCCCACACCGACTCGACGACGACCTTGGACCGGTCGCCGTTGCTCGGGTTCAGCGTCATGAACACCCCGGCGGCGCGGGCCGGCACCATCTGCTGGACGACGACGGCCATGGCGTCCGGGGCGGCGTCGGGCGCGGCGTCCGGGCCCGCGGCCGGCGCGGCTCCGCCCGCCCGGTACGCGATCGCCCGCGCGGTGAACAGGCTGGCCCAGCACTCGCGGACCCGCCGCTGCACCTCGTCCACGCCCCGGACCCACAGGTAGGTGTCGTGCTCGCCGGCGAAGCTGCGGTCGGCGGCGTCCTCGGCCGCGGAGCTGGACCGGACGGCGACGCACACCTCGTCGCCCTCCGGGCCCCCCGCGCCGCTGCCGCACCGCTCGCCCAGCCGCGCGAAGGCGTCGGCGACGGCGGCGGTCGCGGGGTGACCCTCGGTCGCGGCGACGAGCAGCGCCCGGACCTCCGCCGCCGCCTCCTCCACGGCGTCGAGCGGGGCCTGCGGGGGCAGCTCGGCGAGGCGCCGCTCGATGCGGCGGTCGAGGCCGCCGGCGACGGCGCGCCGGTAGGCGGCGGTGGTCACCACGAAGCCGGGTGGCACCCGCAGCCCGGCCGCCGACAGCGCCATGAGCCCGTGGCCCTTGCCGCCGACCAGCGCCGCCGGCTGCTCGCCGGCGTCGAGCTCCACGGTCCACGGGCCCTCCGGCGACCCGCCCGCCGACCCGGTCACGGCGCGGCCTCCGCGGGGGTGACCGGGGGCCGTGAGTGATGGGTCGAGTCCTGGCCCGACCTGCCGCTCACGGGCGCGGAGCGCGTCGGGAGCGGGTCGAGGTCGGCGACCAGCGCGACGACGGCGGCGTCCACGGCCCGCTCCCCCGATGCGGCCTGCGCCGCCTCGTCCGTGGCGACCAGCACCGTCGCCCCGCGCCCGGAGTCCACCAGGTCGACGGCGACGACCCGGGCGCCGGTCGACTCGTCCTCGACCAGGACGAACCGCCGCCCGCCGAGCGCGGGCAGCTGCCGGTCCGCCCACACGCGCCCGAGAACCCGGCCGAGCAGCATCACGCGCCGCCGGCGGTCGGACCGGCGGTGAGCGCGGCCGCCGCGTTGCGCAGCTCCTCGCGCGTGCCGTTGACCAGCAGCCGCGCCGACACCGCGTGCGGCTTCGGGTAGACCTGCGCGCTGCGCAGCTCGCCGTAGGACTTCACCGCGGCCGACGCCGCGCTGATCGCCTGGCGCACCGCGGCGAGGTCGCCCTGCACCGCCGCGACCAGGTAGCCGCTGGTGACCCGCTCGACGGCGACGCACTGCACGTCGGCGGTCTTCATCGCGGCCTCGATCCCGGCGGTGAGGGCGACGATGCCGCGGGTCTCGATGAGGCCGAGGGCGCTCTCGCTGGCCATGGGGAACCTCCGGGGGGTCAGGAGCCGACGAGCGAGGGCAGCGCGGCGATCGCCGCGACCGGCTCGCTGGGGCTGGCGAAGACGATGGACTTCACGGCGCGTCCGGAGACGGCCCGGGCGGTCTCCTCGCCGATCTCGACGGCCTCCTCCACCGTCGCGAGGTCGCCGGCCAGCGCCACCGCCACGATGCCGCCGCCGAGGCGGGCGACGCCCCGGACCTCGACGTCGGTGGCCTTCACCATCGCGTCGATCGCGTCGAAGATCGGTACGAACCCCTCGGTCTCGATGAAGCCCACGGCGCGGTTCGGCACGGCGATCCCCTCTCCCGGAAAAAGTCAACGCTGCCAGTACAGGACGGCGTTGCCGGTGCCCCAGACCGGCCCGTACGCGAGCACCTCGGCGGGGCCGTTCAGCGCGCCCGTGCCGTGCAGGAACGCCAGGGCGCGGAGCTGGCTGTCGGCCAGGGCCTGCTCGCCGTACTCCTCGCGGACCGCCAGCGCGTCGTCCACCCGCCCGCCCGCGAGCAGGTCGAGGATCCGCCGGTCCCACTGCTCGTAGGCGGGGTCGGCGATCGCGTCCTCGTCGGGGGTGATCCAGCGCTGGATCAGCCCGGACGACAGCCCCGAGACGGCGACGACGACCACCCGCTTGCCCGACCGGTCGGCGGCGCGCGCCCCGGCGGCGCCGACCCGGGCCATCGCGGCCGCGTCGGCGTAGAGGTTGCACGAGACCTGGGCGTGGCGGAGCTCGCCGTCGGGGTCGAGGGTCGCGGCGGCCACCACGGTCCCGGTGTCGATGGGGAAGCCGTCGTAGCGGGTGCGGCGCGCCTGCATCCCCGCGGCATCGACCTCGTCGGCCCAGCAGGAAGCGAGGTCGGCATCCATGCGCAGGTCGTAGGCGATCTTGCCGAAGTCGTAGGCGTACCAGTTCTCGTCGGTGCGCCGGCCGCGCGGGTGCGGGTCGAGCTGCAGCTGGTGACCGAGGACGGTGAACCACTGCGTGCTCATCAGCAGCACCGCGTCCGGTCGCAGGGCCCGCAGCCGCCCGCCCACCTCCCGGGCGGCGTCGGCGAGCGCGCGCCAGCTGGGCGCCGGGTCCTTCGCGAGCAGGTGCGGCATGCCCGGCACCAGCGCCGCCGCGACGACCGTCACCGGGGGACCCACTCGACGACGGCGTTGCCGGTGCCGATGACGGTGCCGTAGGCGAGGACGTCGCCGCCGACCTCCGGCCAGCCCAGGGCGGCGAGCAGCCAGGTGAGGCTGCCGGCCTTCGTCTCGGCGTAGGTCGTCTCGATGTGCTCCTCGATGACCGGCGGCAGCGCCCGGGTGGGCCCGCGCCGGATCGCGTCGAGCAGCGTCATGTCGCCCCGGTACTGGGCGTCGCTGTACGGGTGCTCGCGCGCCATGTCCTCCGGGACGTCCGGCTCGACGTCCCAGTGCAGGTGCGAGAGCGAGTTGCTGCCGAGCACGACGGCGCGCCGGCCGGTGCGCTCGACGGCGCGGCGGGTCGCCTCGCCGAGCGTCTCCATCTGCGCGAGCGACGCGCTGGAGTAGAAGTAGGGGTTGTTGTTCGCCGACAGCGACACCACCGGGATGTCCCAGGCCGGGTTGGCGAGGTGCAGCGCGCCGATCGTCGCGTAGTCCACGCGGACGTCCGGGTCGCGCATCAGGCTCATCGTCAGGCCGAGCCCCTCGCCCTCCTCGGCGATCGCCTCGGCGAGCGGGACGTCGGTGGTGAAGTCGTAGTGGTAGCGCAGCAGGTGCGGGAAGATCGGCTCGACGGAGACGCCGTGGCAGCGCGGCACCGCGTTGACGTGGTGGCCGACCATCGTGATCCAGTGCGGCGCGTGCACGATCAGCACGTCCGGCCGCCCGCGGGCCGTCATGCGGCGGCGCAGCTCCTCGTAGCCCCAGCGCAGGGGCTCCCAGCCGCCGGTGCTGCGCGGCTCGTTCTGCGGCGGGTTCTCCGCGTAGACCAGGTGCGGCGGGTGCGGGGCGAGGTAGCCCGCGACGATCCTGCCGCGGTCGTCGGACGCGGGGGGAGGGGGTACCGCCGCGCCGACGGCCGGGGCGCCCTGCTCCGCCACCGCCCGCCGGGACCGGACGGTGCCGGCGGGGACGTGGAAGACCGAGGGCACGAGCGGGACCGTGCCAGAAGAACCCGCCCGCTCCGAGGGGGTGTCCGGGCAGGCCGGACACCGCTAGCGTCGCGCACGTGGCCCCGGGCGGCACCGTCGGCAAGGCGGCGCTGGTGCTGCGCGCGTTCACCCCGTTCGTCGACGTCCTGTCGGTGCGCCGGCTCGCCGAGCGCACGGGCATCCCGCGCAGCAGCGTGCACGAGCTGTGCCGCGCGCTGTGCGGCGAGGGCCTGCTGGAGCCCGTGCCGGGCGGCGGGTACCGGCTCGGCCCGCTGCTCGTCGAGCTCGGCGGCCAGGTCATCGAGCGCACCGGGCTCGTCGCCGCGGCCGAGGGCGTCGCCGAACGGCTCCGGTCGCCCGACGCGGAGGTCCACCTCGGCCAGCTCGTCGACGGCTGGGTGGTCTACCTGCACCGGCACTGCGGCCCGCGGGGAGCGCCGATGGACAACCGGGTCGGGCTGCGCGCCCCCGCGCACCTGACCGGGTGCGGGCAGGCGGCGATGGCCCTGCTCGACGCCGACGAGGTGGGCGACCGCGTGCGGCGGCTCTGCGCCGAGGAGCGCCGGCCGCTGCCCGACCTCGCCCGGCTCGCCGAGGACCTGGCCGAGGCGCGGCGGCGGGGCTACGTCGTGTGCCGGTCCTTCCAGCCCGGCCGGACCTCCGTCGCCGCCGCCGTCCGGGACTCCTCCGGCCGCCCGGTCGGGGGCATGTCGGTGGCGGCCGACACGGACCTGCTG
>DASVUG010000157.1:0-2466 GCA_036387155.1 Pseudonocardia sp.
TCCACCCGTCCGTCCCGCCCCGTTCCTCGCCCTGCTCCTGGCCCTGTCGCTCCTGGTGGCGGCCTGCGGCGGCGGTGCCCCCGCGGCGCCCGCGCGCACCCCCGTCAGGATCGCGCTGGACTGGACGCCCAACACCAACCACACCGGCCTCTACGTCGCGCAGGAGGAGGGCTGGTTCGCCGACGCCGGCCTCGACGTGCAGTTCCTGCCGTACAACGAGACCGCGCCGGACACCCTCGTCGGCTCGGGCGCCGCCGACTTCGGCATCTCCTTCCAGGAGACGTTCAGCTACGCCAAGGCCGGCGGCGCCGACACCGTCTCGGTCATGGCGATCCTGCAGCACTGGGCGTCGGGTATCGCGGTCAAGGCCGACCGCGCCGACATCGCCTCCCCGCGCGACCTCGACGGCAAGACCTACGGCGGGTTCGGCTCGCCCTACGAGCAGCCGAAGATGCGCCGCGTCATCCAGGACGCCGGCGGCCGGGGCGACTTCCGCTCGGTCACGCTGGGCACGTCGGCGTACGAGGCCCTCTACGCGGGCCAGGTCGACTTCGCCGAGCCCTTCCTCGCCTGGGAGGGCATCGAGGCCGAGATGCGGGGGCAGCCGCTCAAGACCTTCGCCCTCACCGACCACGGCTTCCCCGACGCCTACGCGGTGCTGCTCATCGGCAACGGCACCTGGCTGCGGTCGCACCCCGACCAGGCGCGGGCGTTCGTGCAGGCCGCCCAGCGCGGCTACCAGCTCGCGGCCGACGACCCCGCCCGCGGCGCGGAGCTGCTGCAGAAGGCCAACCCGGGCGCGTTCCCCGAGCCCGAGCTGGTGACGCGCAGCCAGAAGATGCTCGCCGAGCGCTACCTGCGCGACGAGAACGGCCGCGTCGGGCCCCAGAAGGCCGAGAAGTGGGCGGCGTACTCCGGCTTCCTCTACGACACCGGCACCCTCACCGGGCCCGACGGCAAGCCGCTGGCGGCCCGGCCGGACTTCGCGAGCTGGTTCACCGACGACTACCTCGCACCGGCGCCGTGACCGAGCCGCGCACCACCGCCCGGCCGGCGGCGGCGCCGCCGCCGCAGGAAAGCCACCTTCATGCAGCCACGCTGCAGGAAAGTGGCTTTCCTGACACCGCCGGCCCGGTCGCCGGCCCGGCCGCCGGCGCGCGCGGCCGGTCCGGCGGCGGGGTCCGCCGGGTGCTCGCCGCCGCCGTCCCGCCGCTGGTCCTCGTCGCCGCGGCGCTCGCCGCCTGGCAGGCGTTCGTCGTCGCCACCGGCGTACGCCCGCAGGTGCTGCCCTCCCCGCTGCGCGTCGCGGAGCAGGGGTGGGCCGCCCGCGCCGCCCTGTGGGCGAACACCCTCCCCACGCTGCAGGTCACGGCCGTCGGTTTCACCGTGTCGCTGCTGCTGGGCTGGGCGATCGCGGTGGCCGTCGACTTCTCCCCGTGGCTGCGCCGCGCGCTGACCCCGCTGCTCGTGGCGTCGCAGACCGTCCCGGTGATCGCGATCGCGCCGCTGCTGATCATCTGGTTCGGCTTCGGGCTGCTGCCCAAGGTCGTCGTGATCGCGCTGGTGACGTTCTTCCCGGTCGCCGTCGGCCTCATCGACGGCTTCGCCGCGACGCCCCGCGCCGCCACGAACCTGCTGCGCAGCATGGGCGCCTCCCGCTGGCAGCGGTTCCGGCTGGTCCGGCTGCCCGGCGCGCTGCCGCGCTTCTTCACCGCGCTGCGGATCGGGATCACCTACGCCGTCACCGGCGCCATCTTCGCCGAGTACGTCGGCGCGACGGCCGGGCTCGGCATCTACATGAGCCTGCAGAAGAACTCCTTCCGCACCGACCTGGTGCTCGCCGCCGTCGTCGTCACCGCCGTGCTGTCGATCGCGCTCTTCGCCCTGACGTCCCTGGTCGAGCGGCTGGTGATCCCCTGGCACCGGCCGGACGGGAACCGCCCGGACCGCCGCCGTGCCTGACCGCGCCGTGCCCGACCCCGCCGTGTCCGCGCCGCGGCTGCACCTCGACGCCCTGACCAAGGCCCACGGCGACCTCCCCGTCCTGGACGGGGTGACGCTGTCGGTCGCGCCCGGCGAGCTCGTCGCGCTGGTCGGGCCCAGCGGCTGCGGGAAGAGCACGCTGTTCGACGTCGTCGCCGGGATCGAGGCGCCCGACGCCGGCCGGGTGCTCGTCGACGGCGCGGACGCCACCGGCACCACCGGGGCGTGCGCCTACATGCCCCAGCAGGACCTGCTCTTCCCGTGGCGGACGGTGCTGGACAACACCACCCTCGGGCTGGAGGTCGCCGGCGTCCGCCGCCGCGCCGCCCGGGAGCGGGCCCGGCCGCTGTTCGCCGCGTTCGGGCTCGACGGCGTCGAGGACGCCCGGCCGGGGGAGCTGTCCGGCGGGATGCGCCAGCGGGCGGCGCTGCTGCGCACCGTCGTCCAGGACCGCCCCGTGCTGCTGCTCGACGAGCCGTTCGG
>DASVUG010000158.1:0-2255 GCA_036387155.1 Pseudonocardia sp.
TGCCGGCCCGTGCGCTCGCGGCGGAGCTGGGGGTCGCCGACCGGTGGCTGTTCGACACCCAGGCGGCCGCCCGCGAGCTGCACGAGTGGCTGCGGCTCCACCCGCGCCACCCCGGGTACCTCCTGGACGGGCTCACCGACCGGGCACTGGAGCTGTCCCGGTTCGAGGCCCGGTTCCTGGACGCGGCACTGCGCGCCCCCGGCGTCGTCCGCCGGCTGGGGCTGGGCGCCCTGCTCGCCGCGTCCGCCCGCGGCCTGCTGCGGACGGACGGCAGCGCGCTCGTCGCCGTGCGCCGCTCGGGCGAGGGCCGGGTCGACGCCGGCCGCCGCCTGATGCGCACCTGGTTGGCGCTGCACCGCCACGGCCTCGCCGCGCACCCGCTCAGCCAGCTGATCGACTGTCCCGCCACCGCCGCGCGCCTCGCGGACCGCGTCGGGGCCGAGCCGCTCGCGGTCTTCCGGGTGGGCCGGCCCGTCGACGAGCCCGTCCGGTCGGCCCGCCTGCCCGTCGGGACGTGATCGCCGGACGGTCGACGCCGACGACACCCGTGTCCCCTCCGGTCGACGGGACGCCGATCACCCGGCGGGTCGGGGGACCTCGCGGTGCAGGCACGTCAGGCGGGCGGTGCAGGTGCGGCGCCCCTGCTCGTCGACGATGACGATCTCGCTGGTCGACGTGCTGCGGCCCACGTGCACCGGCCGGGCCGTGCCCGTCACCCAGCCGTCGACGGCCGCGCGGTGGTGCGTGCAGCTCAGCTCCAGGCCGACGGGGGAGCGTTCGGGCAGCACGTGCAGCGCGGCGAGGACCGACCCGAGCGTCTCGGCGAGCACGGCGTTCCCGCCGCCGTGCAGCAGCCCGTAGGGCTGGCGGTTGCCGGCCACCGGCATCCGCCCCACGACCTCCTCGCGGCTCCACGAGACCAGCTCGATGCCCATCCGGTCGTTCAGCTGGTCGTCGCGCCAGCGCGCCGGGACGGTGAACGGGCCGTCGGCGGGGCGGGGAGCGGGGTCGGTCGCCACGCCCGGACTCTGTCAGGGGGGCGACGTCGCGTCGAGGTCGGCCCCGGGGTCTCTCCGCGGTGCGACGTCACGGGCGGTGGCACACGAAGATCGCCGTGCCGGGGAACAGGGCGCCGCGCAGCGGCGACCACTGGCCCCACACCGTCGTGCGGCCCTGCGGCCACTCGGGCTCCACGACGTCGTCGAGGACCAGCCCGGCGGCGACGACGTCGCGCACGCGGTCGCCCAGCGTCCGGTGGTGCTCGACGTAGGTCGGCACGCCCGCGGCGTCGACCTCGACGTACGGCGTGCGGTCGAAGTACGGCTGGGTGACGACGAGCCCGTCCGGGCCCGGGTCGTCGGAGAACATCCAGCGCATCGGGTGGTTCACGGCGAACACCCAGCGCCCGCCGGGGGCCAGCACGCGGGCGACCTCGCGCATCACCCGCTCCGGGTGCGCGACGAACGGCACCGCGCCGAACGCGGAGCAGGCCAGGTCGAAGGCGCCGTCGGCGAAGGGCAGCCGCTCGGCCGACGCCTGGACCAGCGGCACCGCGACGCCGGTGCGCGCGTTGAGGTCCGCGGCGTGGCGCAGCATCCCGCCGGACAGGTCCAGCGCGACCGGGCGGGCGCCCTGCGCCGCCAGCCAGCGGGCGCACGGCGCCGACCCGCAGCCGACCTCCAGCACGCGCCGTCCCCCGACCGGGCCGAGCAGGTGCGCGTCGGCCTCGCGCAGGCCCTCCGGGCACCAGACGAAGTCGGTGTCGCCGATGTCGGCCCCGTGCTCGGCCAGGTAGTCGTCGGCGTCGGCGTCCCACCACGCCCGGCTGGCCCGCTCGGACTCGGTCGAGCCGACGCTCCGGCGCGTCACACCGACCGTCCCGAGCTCCTCCTCGGCACTCATCCCGCCCCCACGGCCGGGCAGCGTAGCCAGGGCGGCCACAGGACACGATCCCGCAGCTCACGGCGGGGGCGCATTGCCCTGTCCGACCGGGCCCGCGTAACATCGCGGGAGCACTGTGGTCAACGTGGCGACTGTTCGCAGACGATCGTCCTGCTGTGCGCCGCACCACCTCTCTTCCGTGCCACATCGGCACCCCTGCAGCCCGAAAAGGGGACAGCACCACGTCACAGCCCGTCCCGCACCACCCGCACCGCATCACCGGCCGAACATCCACCACCGGAGCACCCCACTACATGTCCACCGACACCACCTACTCCTCCACCGCGTCGACCACGCCGCAGGTCGCGATCAAC
>DASVUG010000159.1:0-2188 GCA_036387155.1 Pseudonocardia sp.
GCCTCGTCGGCCACCTTCGCGTTGTTGACGTAGGCGCCACCCTCGCCGACCGTCCGCCGCGCCGCGCCCCGGCCGTCGGCCAGCCCGGTCGCCACGAGCAGGTCCACGACCGTCGGCCCGTCCGCGAGGCGCACCGTCGCACCGGGCACCTCGGCCAGCGCCGCGTCCAACGTCGCTCCGTCGAGCGCGTGCAGCTCCCCGCGCCCGAACAACGCCTGGCTCGCGGCGACGACCTGCGCCGTGTCGTGCTCGCCGTGCACGAGGGTCGTCAGCTCCTCGGCCAGACGGCGCTGGGCGGCGCGCAGGTGCGGGCGCTCGGCCACGTCCTTCTCCAGCCCCTCGATCTCCTCGAGCGCCAGGTTGGTGAACATCCTCAGGTAGCGGCCGGCGTCGGCGTCGGCGACGTTCACGAAGTACTGGTACCAGGCGTACGGCGTGGTCATCCGCGGGTCCAGCCAGATGTTGCCGCCACCGGTCGACTTGCCGAACTTGCGTCCCTCGGCGTCGGTGACCAACGGGGTGGTCAGGGCGTGCACCGTCGCCCCCTCGACGCGGCGGATCAGGTCGACCCCGCCCAGGATGTTCCCCCACTGGTCCGAACCGCCGATCTGCAGCCGGCAGCCCTCGCGCCGGAACAGGTGCAGGTAGTCCTGGCTCTGCAGCAGCAGGTAACTGAACTCGGTGTAGGACATGCCCTCGTCGGCCAGGCGCCGCCGGACGGTCTCCCGGGCCAGCATGACGTTCACCGAGAAGTGCTTGCCGACGTCGCGCAGGAACTCCAGCACGCCCTGCGGCCCGGTCCAGTCGAGGTTGTTCGCCAGCACCGCACCCGTCGGGGAGCCGTCGAAGTCGACGAAGCGCTCCAGCTGGCTCCGGATGCGGACGGTCCAGTCGGCCACGGTGTCCGTGCTCTGCAGGGTGCGCTCGCCGACGTCGCGGGGATCGCCGATCTGGCCGGTCGCCCCGCCGGCGAGGACGATCGGCCGCGCGCCGGCCCGCTGGAAGCGCCGCAGGGTGAGCAGCTGGACGAGGTTGCCCGCGTGCAGGCTCGGCGCCGTCGGGTCGAACCCGCAGTACAGCGTGAACGGGGTCGGGTGGGTCGGCGGCAGGGCCAGGTCGCGGCGCAGGGCGTCGCGGTCCGTGGTCTGCGCGATCAGGCCGCGCCACTCCAGCTCGTCCAGGATGTCGGCACTCACGGCGACGATCCTCCCCCAACCGCCCGGCCGCTCCACCTGGGGGATCTCCGCGGCGGCAGCGACGCGCCGGGCGCGCGTCAGGCGCCGCGCCCCGGGCGGTAGGGGCTGACGGCGGGCGACCCCGCGAGCCAGAACCGCCACGGCCGCTCGTGCGCGGCGGCGACCCCGACCCGCGGGCCCGTGCGCACGGCGGCCGGGTCGACCGGGGTCCCGGCCACCACCCGCACGGGCGCGGCCGGGTCCGTCACGTCCACCCCGTTGTGCGCCCGCCCGAGGCCGAGCAGCGCGGCGAGGCGGGCCGGACCGCGGGCGAGGTCGGCCGGCCGGCGGGCCGTCGGGCGGCGTGCGAAGGCCACGGACTCGTCCGACGTCACCTCCCCGGCCCGCAGCAGGACGGCGCCGGCCACGCCGTCCGTCAGGCACGTCACGTTCGCGCAGAAGTGCATCCCGTAGACGAAGTAGACGTAGAGGTGACCCGGCGGCCCGAACATCACCGCGTTGCGGGGGGTGCGCCCGCGGAAGGAGTGCGATGCCGGGTCGTCCGCCCCGCGGTAGGCCTCCACCTCGACGAGCCGCACGGCGACCGTGCCGTCGGGCGTGTCCGCCTCGACCGTGCAGCCGAGCAGGCGGACGGCGGCGTCCACCACGTCGACGGCCAGCGCGGTGCGCGGGAGGAGCTCCCCGGTCAGGTCGGGCCCGACCAGGACCGGGCGCGCGCCACGTCCTCGCGCAATGCGGCGAGCTGCTCGGCCACGCGCACGCCGGCCGTCCCGCCGCGCCCGTCGCGCGACGCGATCGAGCCGTCGACCGTCAGCACCGCGCGGACCTCCGGGGTGAGCGCGGGGTGCACCCCCGCGAGCTCGGCGTCCGTCAGCGCGTCCAGCCCCACCCCGCGCCCCTCGGCCACCCGGACGCAGCCGCCGGCCGCCTCGTGCGCCACCCGGAACGGCACGCCCCGCCGGACCAGCCACTCGGCGACGTCCGTGGCGAGG
>DASVUG010000160.1:0-11887 GCA_036387155.1 Pseudonocardia sp.
GGGCGGCGCCGGGGCGGGGGGCGCAGCGCCGTTCGGGGGCGCAGCGCCGTTCGGGGCCGCAGAGCCGTTCGGGGGCGCGACCGCGGCCCGCGGGGCGTCGACGGCCGGCACGTCCGCGACCGGGGCGGGTACGACCGGGACGTCGGCCGCCGGCACGTCCGCGACCGGCCCGTCCGCGACCGGGGCGGGCGCGACGGGTGCCGGGGGCAGCGTCTGCCAGCCGTCGGTGAGGTCGCGGCGGCCACCGAGGGTGCGGTGCGCCGCCCAGGCGGCCACCCCGATCGCCGCCAGCGGCACCAGCACCGTGCGGCGGCGCCGGGTCGATCTCGTCAACGCGTCGGCCTGGGTGGAACCGGCCCTCCGGGACGTCGAGCGCGACATCGGGTACCTCCTCGCTCGTGCCGAAGGGTAGGCGACGGCCGGCCCGCCGCCGACGCCGCCTCGGCGGGGGCGGCCGCCGGGCGCGGGGCGACGCCGCGGAGCGGCGGGTCAGGGGTTGTTCTTGACCAGCTCGTACCGGGCCAGCGCCGCCCGGCGCTCCTCGCCGTGGTCGACGATCGGGCGGGGGTAGCCGTTCGGCGGCCCGTCGGGCAGCTCCCACGGCCGGTGCACGAACTTGCCCGGCACCTCGCGCAGCTCCGGGACGAAGCGGCGCACGTAGTCGCCCTGCGGGTCGAACTTCTCGCCCTGCACCACGGGGTTGAACACGCGGAAGAACGGGGCGGCGTCGGTGCCCGTCCCGGCGACCCACTGCCAGCCGTGGTTGTTGGAGGCGAGGTCGCCGTCGGCCAGGTACCGCATGAAGTGCCGGGAGCCCCGCTGCCAGGGCAGGTGCAGGTCCTTGACGAGGAAGCTCGCCACGATCATCCGCACCCGGTTGTGCACCCACGCCATCTCGCGGAGCTGGCGCATGCCGGCGTCGACGATCGGGAAGCCGGTGCGGCCCTCCGCCCAGGCCGCGAAGTGCTCCTCGGCGGCCGGACCGGAGTCGGTGGGGAGCCTGTCGAAGCGGCGGTCGAAGTGGTGGCGGGCCGAGTCCGGTCGGTGGAACAGCACGTCGGCGTAGAACTCGCGCCAGGCCAGCTCGCTGCGCATCGTCTCGGCCCCCTCGCTCGGCGACTCGGCGAGGTCGGCCAGCAGCGTGCGGGGGTGCAGGGTGCCGTACTTGAGGTGCACCGACATCCGCGACGTGCCCGGCTGGTCGGGCCGGTCGCGGTTGCGCTGGTACGCCGCCAGCGGGTCCGCCGCGAACGTCCGCCACGCCGCCAGCGCGGCGTCCTCGCCGGTGGGCGGCAGCTCCGCGTCCACCCGGTCGTCGTCGGGGACCGGCACGCGGCGCACGCCGCCGAGCTCGTCGCCCGGCTCCGACCAGTCGACGGTGCCGGCGTCGGTCGCGGCGGGCGGGCGCCAGCCGTGGCGTTCCCAGGCCCGGCGGAACGGGGTGAACACCTTGAAGGGCGTGCCGTCGGGCTTCGTGACGCGGCCGGGGGCGACGGCGTAGGGCGAGCCGCTGCGCACCAGCGCGCGTCCGGCGTCGACGAGGGCCTTCTCGACGGCCTCGTCGCGGGCGCGGCCGTAGACCCCGAAGTCCGCGGCGGCGTGCACCTGCGTCGCGTCGACGGCGGCCGCGACGCGGGGGACGACGTCCGCCGGGTCGCCCCGGACGACGAGCAGCCGCCCGCCGAGGCTCTCGTCCAGGCTCCGCATGCAGCGGTAGAGCACGGTGCGCCGGGCCGCACCGGACGGGCCGAGCAGCGCCGGGTCGAGCACGAAGAGGGCGAGCCCGCGCCGCGCCCCCTCGGCGGCGGCGAGGAACGTCGGCTGGTCGTGCACCCGCAGGTCGCGGCGGAACCAGACGACGGCGGTCTCCGCCCGATCGGTCATGACCCGACGCTAGCCGCCCCCGCCGCACCCCGCCCGCCGGCACCCGTCGGTGACGCGGGGTGACCGCAGGGCCGGGGGCGAGCCGGTGTCAGCGCTGCGCCATCGGCACGTACTCGCGCTCCGTCGGGCCGACGTAGAGCTGGCGCGGGCGGCCGATGCGGTTCTCCGGGTCCTCGATCATCTCCCGCCAGTGCGAGATCCACCCGGGCAGGCGGCCGAGGGCGAACAGCACCGTGAACATCTTCGTGGGGAAGCCCATGGCCCGGTAGATCACGCCGGTGTAGAAGTCGACGTTCGGGTAGAGCTTGCGCTCGACGAAGTAGTCGTCGGCCAGCGCCCGCTCCTCCAGCGCCTTGGCGATGTCGAGCAGCGGGTCCGTCACGCCCAGCTTCTTGAGCACCTCGTCCGCGCTCTGCTTGACGATCTTCGCGCGCGGGTCGTAGTTCTTGTAGACCCGGTGCCCGAAGCCCATCAGCCGGGCGCCCTTCTCCTTGTTCTTCACCCGCTCGACGAAGGCGTCGATGTTGCCGTCCTCGACGTCGCGGATGCGGGCCAGCATCGCCAGCACCGCCTCGTTCGCCCCGCCGTGCAGCGGGCCGAACAGCGCGTTGATGCCCGCCGACACCGAGGCGAACAGGTTCGCCCCCGCCGAGCCGACCAGGCGCACCGTCGAGGTCGAGCAGTTCTGCTCGTGGTCGGCGTGCAGGATCAGCAGCAGGTCCAGCGCCTTGACGAACTCCGGGTCGACCTCGTAGGGCTCCGCCGGGAACCCGAAGGTCATGCGCAGGAAGTTCTCGACCAGGCCGAGGGAGTTGTCCGGGTACAGGAACGGCTGTCCGACCGACTTCTTGTACGCGTAGGCCGCGATCGTGGGCAGCTTCGCGAGCAGCCGGACCGTGGAGAGCTCGACGGCGTCGGCGTTGTAGGGGTCGAGGTTGTCCTGGTAGAAGGTCGACAGCGCCGAGACCGCGCTGGACAGCACCGGCATCGGGTGCGCGTCGCGGGGGAAGCCGTTGAAGAACAGCTTCAGGTCCTCGTGCAGCAGCGTGTGCCGGTTGATCTTGTTCGTGAAGGACGCCAGCTGCTCCTCGCTCGGGAGCTCGCCGTAGATCAGCAGGTAGCTGGTCTCCAGGAACGTCGACTTCTCCGCGAGCTGGTCGATCGGGTAGCCCCGGTAGCGCAGGATGCCGGCGTCGCCGTCGATGTAGGTGATGGCCGACGAGACGGGCGCGGTGTTGCCGTAGCCCGGGTCGTAGGTCGTCAGGCCGGTGCTCGCCAGCAGCTTGCCGATCTCGAACGCCGAGGCGCCCTCCGTGGCGGGACGGACGGTCATCTCGAGGTCGCCGCCCGGGGAGTGCAGGGTGGCGGTCTCGCGGGGCTCGTCGGCCATGTGCAGGTCCCTCTCACCCGTGGAGTCGTTCGCTCCTGGCTGGGTAATGCCGTGGGGTCGTGCCGTTGCCGTCACGCTAGTGCTCGCCGGGCCTTCCCGTACTGCGGGAAAGCCCCGGTTGACATGGGTCACAACCGCTTTCCTCCGTCGGGCCGGCGTCACCCGCTGGCGAGGCGCTCCGGGTCGACGTCGACGCGCCCGACGACCACCCGGTTGATCACCCACAGCACGGCGCCGACGGCCAGCAGGACGCCCGCCACCAGGAACTGCCGGCCGGGCCGGCCCGACAGCGGCGTGGCCAGGAACCCGCACAGCACGATGCCGACGTACGGGGTCCAGCTCGGCGCCCGGAAGTGCGGGTGGTCGACGCGGTGGCGGCGCAGGACCAGCACGGCGATGTTGACGACGGTGAACACGGCGAGCAGCAGCAGGGCCGTCGTGCCGCCGAGCAGCTCGATCGGGGCGACGAGGACCAGCGCGATCGCCACGATGCTGGTGAAGACGATCGCCACCCACGGCGTCCGCCGGGTCTGGTGCACCCGGCCGAACGGGCGCGGGATGATCCGCTCGTTGGCCATCCCGTAGAGCAGGCGGCTGGCCATCAGCATGTTGATCAGTGCGGTGTTGATGACGGCGAACAGCCCGATCGCCGCGAACACCCCGAGCGGGAAGGCCGGCGCACCCGCCTCCAGGACGCGGAACAGCGCGTCGCTGCCGGCGTCGGCGAGGTCGGCGGCGGGCACCAGCACCGACGACAGCACGGCCACCGTCACGTACACGGCCGCCGCGATCCCCATGCCGAGCAGCATCGCCCGCGGGAACATCCGCGGTGGGTCGACGGTCTCCTCGGCCATGTTCACCGAGTCCTCGAAGCCGACCATCGCGAAGAAGGCCAGCGACGTCGCCGCGGTGATGGCGAGGAACGTCCCCGAGTCTCCGGAGTTGATCTGGACGAGCCGGGAGGCGTCCCCGCGGCCGGCCAGCACCGCGTAGACCCCGACGCCGATGATCAGCAGCAGGCCGGACAGCTCGATGCAGGTGAGCACGACGTTGGCCTTGACGGACTCGCCCACGCCACGGAAGTTGATCAGCGCGAGACCGATCACGAAGACCGGGGCGACCGCCCAGGTCGGCAGCTGCACGAACTGCTCGAGGTAGGTCTCGCCGAAGGCCTTCGCCGCCGTGGCGGCGGAGGTCACGCCGGAGGCCATGACGGTGAAGGCGACCATGAACGTCAGGAAGTTGATGCCGAAGGCCTTGTGGGTGTACAGCGCGGCCCCGGCGGCCTGCGGGTACTTGCCGACCAGCTCGAGGTAGCTGAACGCGGTGATGAACGCGACGACGAACGCCACCAGGAACGGCAGCCACAGCGCGCCGCCGATGTCGTCGGCCACCGAGCCGGTCAGCGCGTAGATGCCCGTGCCGAGGATGTCACCGACCACGAAGAACAGCAGCAGCTTGGGGCCGATCGCCCGCTTCAGCTCCGGCTCGCCGGTCGCCCGTTCCCGACCCGCCCGTGCCACGTCGTCCGTCATGTCCGAATGGTGTCGGCAGGACGGCGTCGGCGTCACCCCCCCGTCATGATTCGGTACCCGGACGTCACAGCCGGCGCCGTCACCCGGGCGCGGCGGCGCGGAAGCGCCAGAACTCGCGGTAGCGGGCCACCACCGCCAGCGCACCGAGGATCACCGCGACCCCGCCCGCCGTCGCCGCCGGACCCGGGCCGAACGCGGTGGCCGCCGGCCCGTGCCACAGGTCGGCCAGCCGCGGCCCGCCCGCGACCACCACGATGAACACGCCCTGCATGCGCCCGCGCATCTCGTCGGTCGCGACGGTCTGGAGCATCGACGACCGGTACACCGAGCTGACCAGGTCGCCCGCGCCGGCGACGGCGAGGCAGAGCACGGCGAGCCACAGCGAGCGGGTCAGCCCGAACGCCGCCACGCCGCCGCCCCACACGCAGATCGCGGCCGTCACCGCGACGCCCTGGCGCCGGACCCGGTGCAGCCACCCCGACAGCAGGCCCGCCACGACCATCCCGAGCGGGATCGCGGCGAACAGCAGCCCGAGCGCGAGCCCGCCGCCCCGCGGGTCGCCGAAGGTCCGCTCCGCCGCCTCGGGGAAGACCACCCGCGGCATGCCGAAGCCCATCGCCACGACGTCGATCAGGAACGACACCAGCAGCACCTTGTGCAGCGCGGCGTAGCGGAACCCGGCCACGACCTCGCGCACGCCCGCGCGCTGCCGCCGCCCGTCGACGGCCGCCGGCGGAACGGGCGGCAGCCGCCAGGTGGCCCACAGCGTGGAGAGCAGGGCCAGTGCGTCGAGCAGGTAGAGCGTCGGCAGCCCGACCACCGGGATGAGCACGCCCGCGAGCAGGGGCCCCGCGACCGCGCCGGCCTGCACGACCGTCATGTTCAGCGCGTTCGCCGCCGGCACCTGCTCGACGGGCATCAGCCGCGGGATCACCGCGCTGCGGGTGGGCTGGTTCACCGCCAGGAACGCCGACTGGACCGCGAACAGCGCCAGCACCACCCACACGCTGCCCACGCCGCCGGCTGCGCAGACCCACAGCGCCAGCGACGTCAGCGCGATGCCGGAGCCGGTGACCAGCAGGAGCAGCCGGCGGTCCACGGCGTCGGCGATGGCGCCGCCCCAGAGCCCGAAGACCACGAGCGGGACCAGCCCGAAGAGCCCGGTCAGACCGACGTAGGCCGAGGAGCCGGTGAGCGCGAAGATCTGGGCGGGGACGGCGACGACGGTGAGCTGGGCGCCGACGACGGTGACGATCCCGGCGGTGAACAGGCGCCGGTAGGCGGGGACCTGCAGGGGGCGGGTGTCGGCCAGCGCGCCGCGCAGGGCCCGCGTCATCCGGCGGCCCTGGCGCAGCGGCTGCGTCGGCGCGGGCCGGCCGGCGTCGAGCGGGCGCGTCGGGTCGTCGCCCGGTCCCGGGTCCAGCGGCCGCGTCGGGCCGTCGCCCGGGTCCAGCGGCCGCGTCGGGCCGTCGTCGCGCGTGCTCACGGGTTCAGGCCTACCACCGGAACCGCCACCGTCGTCCGTCGCAGGAAAGCCACGTTCCTGCAACCAGGCTGCAGGAAAGTGGCTTTCCTGCAACGGCGCAGATCACACCGCGGCGGTCACGGGGAGAGGCGGCGGACGTCCCAGGTGCGGTCGAGGGCGTCGAGCTCGAAGCGCAGCCGGTCGTGCATCCGGTTCGTGCGGCCCTGCCAGAACTCCACCCGGTCCGGCACGATCCGCCAGCCGCCCCAGTGCGGGGGCACGGGGATCTCGGCGACGTCGGCGAAGCGCCGCTCGGTGGCGGCGAGCTGGGTGTCCAGGGCGGGGCGGTCCCGGACCGGCGACGACTGCGCCGACGCCCACGCGCCGAGCTGCGAGCCCCGCGGGCGGGAGGCCCAGTACGCCGCGGTCTCCTCGCTGCTCACCCGCTCGACCTCGCCGCGCACGCTGACCTGCCGCTGCTGCAGGTACCAGGGGAAGGTCGCCGCGGCCCGGCGGGTGACCCGCAGCGCGCGGCTCTTCGCCGAGGTGTAGTTGGTGTAGAAGACGACGCCGCGCTCGTCCACGTCCTTGCACAGCACGGTGCGGGTGCTCGGCCAACCCTCGGCGTCCGTCGTGGCCAGGACCATCGCGTTCGGCTCGACGACGCCGGCCGCCGTCGCGTCCGCGAGCCAGCGCGTGAGCTGCGCGTGCCAGGAGCCGGCCAGGTCGGCGACGTCCAGCTGGTCGCGGCGGTAGTCGACCCGCATGTCGGCGAGCTGCGCATCCATGGGCACCTCCACAGGAACCGATCAAGGGCGTGTCCGACGACGGTAGAACCCCCGCGCTTGGGATGTCGAGCAGCGTGACCGGTCCCACGCACCGGCCACGCCGCCGTGTCGGGAAGCCACCTTCAGGACCGCAGACGTCCTGAAGGTGGCTTTCACGACATCGGGACGGGGGCCGCCGGCAGCGGGGTGGGCGCGCGGCGGATCGCCAGCGACAGGGCGGTTCCGACGGCGCAGAGCACGGCGCCGCCGTACCAGGCGGCGTCGTAGCTGCCCAGCGCGTCCCGCACGACCCCGGCGGCCAGCGCGGCGACCGCGGCGCCGAGCTGGTGGGCGGCGAAGACCCAGCCGAACACGACGGGCGCCGCCGCGCCGAAGGCCTCGCGGGTCAGCGCCAGGGTCGGCGGGACCGTCGCCACCCAGTCCAGCCCGTAGAAGATCACGAACGCGAGGATGCTGGCGTTCAGGTCGGCGCCGAACACCGCCACCAGCAGCGCCAGCGACAGCCCGCGCAGCCCGTAGTAGGCCCCGAGCAGCAGCCGCGGGTCGGCGCGGTCGGTCAGCCAGCCCGACCCGATCGTGCCGAGCAGGTCGAACACCCCGACCAGCGCGAGCAGGGACGCGGCCGTCGTCACGGGCATGCCGTGGTCGTGCGCGGCGGGCATGAAGTGCTGCTGCACCAGCCCGGTCGTCGTCGCACCGCAGACGAAGAAGCCGCCCGCGAGCAGCCAGAACGTCGGGACCCGGGCGGCGCGCAGGAGCGTCCCGACCGCGAGGCGCGCGGCGCCCGACCGCAGGGGCTCGACGACGTCCGCCGGCGTCCCGCCGTAGGGCAGCGCGCCGACGTCGGCCGGGCGCTCCCGCAGGAGGAACAGCACGACGGGGACGACGGCCAGGGCGCACGCGCTCACCGTCAGGGACGCGGCGCGCCAGCCGTCGGCCAGCACGATGCGCGAGATCGTCGGCAGGAAGATCAGCTGCCCGGTGGCGCTCGCCGCGGTGAGCACGCCCGAGACCAGGCCCCGGCGGGCGACGAACCAGCGCCCGACCACGGTCGCGACCAGCGCCATCGCCATCGAGCCGGTGCCGAGCCCGACGACCACCCCCCAGAGCAGGACGAGCTGCCAGGACGCCGTCATGAAGACCGTCAGGCCGCTGCCGGCGGCGACCATGAGCAGCGCGATCGCCACCACCCGGCGCACGCCGAAGCGCTCCATGAGCGCCGCCGCGAACGGCGCGGTGATGCCGAACAGCGCGAGGTTGACCGACAGGGCCATCGAGATCGTGCCGATCGACCAGCCGAACTCGGTCCGCAGCGGCTCGATCATCACGCTCGGCGTGGAGCGGAAGGCGGCGGCGCCGAGCAGGGCCAGGAACGTCGCTGCGGCCGCCCACCAGGCGGGGTGCACGCGGCGGGTCGGGGGTGCGGGCGCGTCGGTCCGGGTCACGGGTCGAGCCTCGCAAGGACCGCCGCCGTGATCCAGTGGCCGGAAAGCCAACATGTGCAAAGATCGGGCCATGACGGACCGGATGGCCGACGCGTGGGGCGCGGAGGTCGTGCCGGGCTCGCTCGCGCGGCACGAGGTGGCGGTGCTGGCCCTGCCGCACGTCGTCGCCTTCGAGCTGGGCCTGCCGCACCGCTTCCTCGGCGGCGCGGTCGACGCCGACGGCCGCCCGCTCTACCGCGTGCGCACCTGCACGGTCGACGGCGGCCCGGTCCGCACCTCCGCCGGCTACGCGGCGCTGCCCGAGCACGACGCGTCGATCCTGCGCACGGCCGACACGGTGGTGGTGCCCGGGATCCTCGGCGGGACGCCCGTCACCGAGGGGCGGCTCGACCCCGCGCTGGCCACCGCGCTGGCCACGCGCCGGCCCGACGCCCGGCTGGTCTCGATCTGCACGGGCGCCTACGTCCTGGCCGCCGCCGGCGTGCTCGACGGGCGGCCGGCCACCACGCACTGGATGCGCACGGAGCCGTTCCGCACGTTCTTCCCCACGGTGCGGCTGGACCCGGACGTCCTCTACGTCGACGACGGCGACGTGCTGACCTCCGCGGGCAACGCCGCGGGCATCGACCTGCTGCTGCACCTCGTGCGCCGCGACCACGGCGCCGAGGTGGCCAACCGCGTGGCCCGGCGCAACGTCGTGGCGCCCTGGCGCGACGGCGGCCAGTCCCAGTTCAGCGCGCTGTCCACGGGTCCCGGGCCCGACGGCCAGGGGCCCGACGGCACCGGCCTCGACACCGCCGCCACCCGCGCCTTCGCCCTCGACCGGCTCGGCGAGCCCCTGCCGCTGGACCGGATGGCCGCGCACGCCGCGATGAGCGTGCGCACCTTCACCCGTCGCTTCCGCGCCGAGACCGGGCAGAGCCCCCAGACCTGGCTCGCCACGCAGCGCGTCGCCCGGGCCCGGCGCCTGCTCGAGACGACCGACCTGCCGGTCGAGCGGGTCGCGGCCGACGCCGGCTTCGGCACCGCCGCCTCCCTGCGCCAGCACCTGCGCAGCGCCATCGGCGTCTCCCCCGGCGCGTACCGGCGGATGTACCGGGGGCCGCGCCCCTGACCCGGCCGCGGCCCGTCGGTCCCCCTTGAGACACTGGGCGCCGTGGCGACGACGACCCCCGCGACGAGCACCGACCTGAAGATCCCGGCCGACCTCAAGCCCGCCGACGGGCGGTTCGGCTGCGGTCCGTCCAAGGTGCGCCCCGAGCAGGTCGCGGCGCTGGCCGGCCCGGGCGCGGCGTTCCTCGGGACGAGCCACCGGCAGAAGCCGGTGAAGTCGCTGGTCGGGCGGGTGCGCGCGGGGCTGACGGAGCTGTTCTCCCTGCCCGCGGGCTACGAGGTCGTGCTGGGCAACGGCGGGTCGACGGCGTTCTGGGACGCCGCGGCGTTCGGCCTGGTCCGCGAGCGCGCCCTGCACCTGACCTACGGCGAGTTCTCGGCCAAGTTCGCCGAGTCGACGAAGGGCGCGCCGTTCCTGGCCGACCCGGTGGTCGTGAAGGCCGAGGCGGGCTCGGCGCCCGCGCCGGTGGCCGACCCGACCTGCGACGTGCTCGCCTGGGCGCACAACGAGACGTCGACGGGCGTCATGGTGCCGGTGGTGCGGCCCGAGGGCGCGACGCCCGAGCAGCTCGTCGTGATCGACGCCACCTCCGGCGCCGGGGGGCTGCCGCTCGACGCCACGCAGGTCGACGCCTACTACTTCGCCCCGCAGAAGAGCTTCGCCGCCGACGGCGGGCTGTTCCTCGCGCTGCTCAGCCCCGCCGCGCTGCAGCGGATCGCCGAGCTGGCCGCCCTGCCGTCGACGGACCGGTGGATCCCGCCGTTCCTGTCGCTGGCCACCGCCGTGGACAACTCGGCGAAGGACCAGACGTACAACACGCCCGCGGTCGCGACGCTCTTCCTGCTCGCCGAGCAGATCGACTGGATGCTCGGCCTGGGCGGGCTGGACGGCTGCACGGCGCGCACCGCCGACTCCTCGCAGCGGCTCTACACCTGGGCCGAGCGCTCGGAGTTCGCCACGCCGTTCGTCCGCGAGCCGGCGCACCGCAGCCAGGTCGTCGGCACGGTCGACTTCGACGACGCGGTGGACGCCGCCGCCGTCGCGAAGGTCCTCCGCAGCAACGGCATCGTGGACACCGAGCCGTACCGCAAGCTGGGGCGCAACCAGCTGCGCGTCGGCATGTTCCCGGCCGTGGACCCGGACGACGTGTCGGCCCTGACGGCCTGCGTGGACTGGGTGGTCGAGCACCTCTGACCGGGGAGTCGCCGATGACCCCCCGACCGGTGGAGCCGGGGCCGCGCGGACGACACGCCGAGTAGGCGAGCAATCCACCATTCCGTGATCACGTTCGTCGCCCGGGTGTGCGACGCTGGCCAAGATCACGCGGTGGGCGTGCCGCGACGGGGGGGTTCCCGGGCGGGGACGCCGCCGGCACCGGGTCCTGAGCGGCCCGGACCGGCGGCGTGCCCCGGCCCGGCGCGCCTCCGCCGCAGGTTGCGATTCGGCAACTAGCGTCACCCACACGGGGACGACGAGGCGGGAGGGCGGCCCATGCGGGCGTTGCGGGTCGTCGGGCTCACCGAGGACGGTGAGGTCGTCCTCGAGGACCCGGTGCGCCTCGAACGCTTCCGGGTGCCGGCCGACGAGCGGCTGCGCGCGGCCGCACGCGGTGACCTTTCCCGGCTCGGCCAGATCGCGATCGAGTTGGAGAGCCAGTTGCGACCACGTGAGATCCAGGCCCGCATCCGCGCCGGAGCGTCCGTGGAGCAGGTGGCCGCCGCCGCGGGCGTCCCGGAGCAGAAGATCGAACGGTTCGCCTACCCGGTGCTGCTGGAGCGGTTCCGGACGGCGGAGAACGCGCAGCGGGCGCACCCGGTGCGCGCCGACGGGCCGGACAACCGCACCCTCGCCGAGGTCGTCGAGCACACGTTCGGGCTGCGCGGCCAGGCCTACGAGGGCGCGCGCTGGGACTCGTGGAAGGGCGAGGACGGCCGCTGGGTCGTCGCGCTGAGCTGGCGGGCGGGCCGGTCGGACAACCGCGCGCACTGGACGTTCCAGCCCGGCGCGCACGGCGGCACCGTGTCGGCGCTGGACGAGCACGCTAGCGACCTGGTCGAGGGGCTTCCGGCGCGGCCGCTGCGGACGGTCGGCGCCGTGGTCGACATGGCCCGCCCGGAGGAGGAGCCCCCGTCGGCGCCGTCCCCGGTCGAGCAGTGGCGCGCGGCGGCGTCCGACAGCTACCGCGAGCGCCTGCCGCACGTTCCCGAGTCCGCCCGAGCGGGCGGGGAGCGGGGCGTGAACCGCACGGAGCCCTGGCGGCCGGCTC
>DASVUG010000161.1:0-1721 GCA_036387155.1 Pseudonocardia sp.
CGAAGCGGCGCAGGTCCGCCGCCGGCTCGTCCGCGACGAGCTCCTCGGCCAGCTCGACCAGCGCGAGCAGCGACTCCCACTGGGCGCGCTGCGCGGCGCCGCCGGGCGGCTCGGCCGTCAGGCCGACGGGCGCGAGGACGGCCCGGACGGCGTCGGGCAGCGGGGTGTCCGCGGGCGCCACCCCGGCCGCCCGGACGGCCGTCATCGCGCGGCGCACCTCCGGCCGGGTGAAGAACCGCTCGCCGCCGCGCACCTGGTAGGGCACGCCCGCCTCGGTCAGCGCCTGCTCGTAGACCTCCGACTGGGCGTTCACGCGGAACAGCACCGCGATCTCCGAAGCCGGGGTGCCGTCGTCGACGAGCCGGCGGATCGCCTGCGCGACCGCCGCGGCCTCGGCGGGCTCGTCGTCGTGCTCGGCGAACCGCGGGTCCGGGCCGGGGGGCAGCTGCCCCACGAGCTGCAGGCGCGTGCCGGCCACCCGCCCGCGGGCCGCCCCGATCAGCGTGTTCGCCGCGGACACCACCTGCGGGGTGGAGCGGTAGTCCCGGGTGAGGCGCACGACGACGGCCTCCGGGTGGCGGCGCGGGAAGTCGAGCAGGTGCCGCGGGTCCGCCCCGGCGAAGGTGTAGATCGTCTGGTTCGCGTCGCCGACGACCGTCAGGTCGTCCCGCCCGCCGAGCCAGGCGTCGAGCACGCGCTGCTGCAGCGCGGTGACGTCCTGGTACTCGTCCACGACGAAGCAGCGGTAGCGGTCCCGGAACTCCTCGGCGACGGTCCGGTTCTCCTCCAGCGCGGCGGCGGTGTGCAGCAGCAGGTCGTCGAAGTCGAGCAGCTCGGCGCGGTTCTTGAGCTCCTCGTAGCCGCTGTAGACCGCGGCGACCTGCTCGGCGGGGCCGGGGGTGTCGCGGCGCAGCCGGGCGACGGTGGCCGGGTAGTCCCCCGGCGTCACCAGGGTGGCCTTGGCCCACTCGATCTCGCCGGCGAGGTCGCGCAGCGTCGCGGCGTCCGTGCCGGCCCGGGCCCGCGCCGCGGCCTGCCCGACCAGGCGCAGCTTGCCCTCCAGCAGCTGCCACTGCTCGCCCCCGACGACCTGCGGCCAGAAGTAGCGCAGCTGCCGCAGCGCGGCGGCGTGGAACGTGCGGGCCTGCACGCCCGACACCCCGAGCGTCCGCAGCCGGGTGCGCATCTCCCCCGCGGCGCGGGCGGTGAAGGTGACGGCGAGGACCTGCCCGGGGGCGACGTGCCCCGCGCGGACGAGGTGCGCGATGCGGCGGGTGATGGTGCGCGTCTTGCCGGTGCCGGCGCCCGCGAGCACGCACACCGGACCGCGCGGCGCGGCGACGGCCGCGCGCTGCTCGTCGTCCAGGCCGGCGGCGGGATCCGCGAGGTCGAGTGAAGCGCTCACGGAGCCATCCTGACACCCCGCCCCGACAGCCCGGCGCGGCTGTCCACAGGCGGGGGTCGGGGAAGAAGGCGCGGTGCCGCGGGGTTGAGCACGGCATGGCCCAGGTGACGATGTACTCGACGACGTGGTGCGGCTACTGCCGGCGGCTGAAGGTCCAGTTCGACGCGGCCGGCGTCAGCTACGACGAGGTGAACATCGAGCGCGACCCGGACGCCGCGTCCTTCGTCGAGAACGTGAACGGCGGCAACCGCACCGTCCCCACGATCCGGTTCGCCGACGACACCGCGCTGACCAACCCGACGCTGGCGCAGGTGAC
>DASVUG010000162.1:0-6828 GCA_036387155.1 Pseudonocardia sp.
CCGCTGCGGGCCTTCTTCGTCGCGGGGGGCGCGGTGCCCGTCGGCGCGCCGTCGGCGGCGCCACCGGCCTTCGTGCTGCCGGTCGGGCCACCGCCCGTCGGACCCGCCACGGCCGGGGCGCCGCCGGCGGGGCCGGACCCCGGGATCCCGCCGGCCGGGGGCGTACCGCCCGCCGACGCCGGGGACCCGGACACCGGCGGACCGGGCACACCCGAGGCGGGCGTCCCCGGCGGCACGGCCCCGTTCGGGACGCCCCCGGTGCCGCCCACGGCCGGCGGCGTCCCGTTCGGCGGGACCACGACCGGCGGAACCGGCGCGGACGGGTCGACGGGTGTCCCGGCCGGGGGCCCGGACACCGGCGGCACCGACCCCGGCGGGACGGACCCGGACGGGACGGACACCGGCGGCACACTCCCCGGCGGCAGGGACCCCGGCGGCACGCTCCCCGGCGGCAGGGACCCCGGCGGCGGCGACCCCGGCACGGACACGGGCGGAACGCCCACGGGCGGCACCGACCCCGGCTGAGCGCTCCCCGGCGGCAGGCTCCCGGACGGCGTGGTGCCGGACGGCGTGGTCCCGGACTGCGGGGTTCCGGGCGGGGTGATCACCCGCGGCGTGGTCACGGTCGGGGTGCTCTCGGCGATCGCCCGGGCGGCCGACTCCCGCTCCGGGGGCGCCGGGTCGCCGGGCCGGGGCAGCACGGCGGGCAGCGACGCCGGCGGCGCGCGGAAGACCGGATCGGCGGAGGGGCCCCCCGCGGGGCGCGGGAGGATGTCGACGTCGGGCACCGGGAGGGGGCCGACGTCGGGCAGCAGCCCGGCCGTCAGCCCGCCCGCGGCGGCGGGCCGGGTGGCGCCGACGTAGTCGTCACCGCTGTAGCGGTAGAACGCGACCTGCACGGGCCGCCCGAAGGTCGGCGCGTTGACCATCCGGCCCTCGCCGAGGTACATGCCGACGTGGTGCACGCGCGCCGCGCTGCCGTAGAAGACGAGGTCGCCGGGCTGCAGCGGGGCGCCGGTGGGGACGTGCGGGCCCGCGTAGTACTGCGTGTGCGCCGTGCGCGGCAGGCCGACGCCGGCGGCGGCGTAGGAGAAGGTCGTGAGCCCGGAGCAGTCGAACCCCGCGTCGCCCCGGGCGGGGCCGTTGCCGCCCCAGACGTACGGCAGCCCGCGCTGGGCGAGCGCCGTGGAGACCGCGACCCGTGCCCGGGCGTCGGGCGTCGCGGAGGTGAAGGCGGCCTGCCGCAGCGCCGCGGCGGGGCCGGCGGGCGCCGGGTCCGCGGTCGCCGGGGCGGGCGCGACCACGCCGAGCGGCGCGGCGGCCGGAGCGGGCACGGACGGCGCCGGCGCCGGCAGGGCGGGGCCGACCGGCAGCGCCGGGAGTGCCGGGCCGACCGGCAGCGCCGGACCGGCTGGCAACGCCGGCAGCGCCGGACCGGCCGGCAGCGGCGCGGGCGCCGCGGCGCCAGCCGCCGCGGCCGTCTCGGCGACCAGGGCCTGCGGCCCGGCCGGGGCCGCCTGCACGGACAGCGCCGTGGCGACGCCGGCGAGGCCGAGGACGGCGGCGAGCGCCCACGCGCACGTCTCCAGCCGCCACATCAGGACACGTCGGCGGTCCGCCTCGCGTCCGCCGGCGTGTCCGGCGGACCGGTCGCGGGTATGCCGACCACGAGCGGGCTGATCACTGTCGGGCATCGTGCACTGTCCCCCGGGGAGCTCGACCGGACCTGAGCAGCGTCTCGGTCCCCACCGCCGAAGCCGGCCGCGAGGAGCCCCGAGTCTGGCACCACGGGTGCTGCGCGTCATGCCCCGCACCTGAGAACTCGCTCATCAGCCGGCCGGGGTTACGCCCACCCGCAGGTCCGCCGCCGGTCGCACGGCGGCCGCCGACGGACCCGTGACGTCGGCGGAAGGCCCTTGCGCCGTCCCCACGGCCTGCCCGACGGTGGACGCCGTGAGCGACCCGCGCGACCCGGACCGCTTCCGGGCTGTCGACGACTACCTGACCGGCGTGCTCGTCGGGCCCGACGCGGCGCTGGACGCCGCGCTCGCCGCGAACCGGGCCGCGCACCTGCCGCCGATCGACGTCTCCCCGACCGAGGGGAAGCTGCTGTACCTGCTCGCCCGCCTGGTCGGCGCCCGGCGCGTCCTGGAGATCGGGACGCTGGGCGGCTACAGCACGATCTGGCTGGCCCGCGCCCTGCCGGCGGGCGGGCGGGTCGTCACCCTCGAACGCGAGCCCCACCACGCGGCCGTCGCCGCCGGCAACGTCGCGCGGGCCGGCCTCGCCGCGGCCGTCGAGATCGTCGTGGGCCCGGCCCTCGACACGCTGCCCACGCTGGACGGCCCCTTCGACCTGGTGTTCGTCGACGCCGACAAGCCGTCGAACCCCGACTACGTCGCCCACGCGGTGCGCCTGTCGCGCCCCGGCACGCTGATCGTGGTCGACAACGTGGTGCGCGGCGGCCGGGTGGCCGACGCGGCGGACACCGACCCGGCGGTGGTCGGCAGCCGGGGCGCACTGGCGGCGCTCGCGGCCGAGCCGCGGCTCGCCGCGACGGCCGTGCAGACCGTGGGCGCCAAGGGACACGACGGCTTCGCGCTCGCCGTGGTGGGGTCGTGAGGACCCCGTGGACGGCGCCGTGCCGGCGCCGTGTCGGCGCCGTGGTGCCTCAGTGGTCCGAGGGCTTCACGTGGTACTCGAACACCAGCCCGCCGATCCCGATGATCAGGATCACCGCGGAGATCGTGATGGCCCAGTAGTAGAAGTACGCCAGCGACAGGCCCATCAGCGCGACGCCCAGCGCCAGCCCGAAGGGCCAGTAGCTGCCCGGCGAGAAGAACCCGACGTCACCCGCGCCGTCCGACACCTCGGCCGACGGGTTGTCCTCCGGCCGCAGCTCCAGGCGCCGGGACACGAACCGGAAGTACGTCCCCACGATCAGCGACAGACCGCCGGTCAGGAACAGGCCGGCCGACCCGGCGGGCTCCTGGGCGATCACCAGGTAGATGATCGCGACGGTGAAGAAGAAGACCGTCAGGATCTCGAAGATCCGCGACTCGGTTCTCATCCCTGGACTCCTCGGCCCTGTCCCCGGCTCACTCGCCCTGCGGCGGCTTCGACGCGGAGCGCGCGGTGCGGTTCGTGTTGAACGGGTAGGTGCTGATCGCCGCGGGCGCGCACCACTGGCCGCAGTTCAGCGCCTCCAGCGCCTCCCCCGCCGTGTACGGCGCGCTGGTGGCGGGGTTGTTCTGCGTGCGCAGCGCGATGTAGCGGTCGAACTTGTCCGGCGACAGCGCCCGGACCTCGAAGTTCATCACGGCGTGGTAGGAGCCGCACAGCTCCGCGCACCGCCCGACGAAGGCGCCCTCGCGGTCGATCTTCTCGATGCGCCACACGTTGCGCTGGTTGTTCTTCTCCGGGTACGGGAAGACGTCGCGCTTGAACAGGAACTCCGGCACGAAGAAGCTGTGGATCACGTCGTTGCTGCGCTGCGTGAACTGGATCGTGCGGTCCGTCGGCAGGACGAGGATCGGGATCGTGTCCGAGGTGCCGATGGTGTTGACCGGGGCGCCCGCGGGGGTGCGCGTGTCCGGGTAGGTGAACTGCCAGTTCCACTGGAAGGCGACGACGTCCACCTTGAGCTGCGGGTTGTCGTCCAGGTCGTTCACGTTGTTCTGGACCTGCACCGTGAAGGCGAACAGGACCGCGACGATGATCGTGGGCACGACCGTGAACACGATCTCGACCGGGAGGTTGTACTGCGTCTGGCGGGGCGGGACGTCGTCGTCGCCCTTGCGCTTGCGGTGGAAGATCATGGCCCAGAACATCGCGCCCCAGGTGATGAACCCGACCACCAGCGCCGCGACGACCGACCACGTCCACAGCGTGCGCATGTTCTCGGCCTGCGGCGTGACGCCCAGGGGCCAGCCGAAGCGCAGCACCTCGTCCACGGAGCAGCCCGCCGTCAGCGGCACCACGGCGAGGGCCAGACCGGCGAGCTTCGCCACGCGCCCCCACCGGCCGCCCGCCGGGACCGCCCGGCGCACAGCGCTCTTCCCCTGTGCTCGGCTCATCGCTCTCGCACTCCCTCGCTGCGCCCACGGCCCCGGAGCCAACTTCTACGGCTTGTCGCAAAGACTATCCCCAACGACCGACGATTCGCCTGCTGGGTGGGGCGCGAAGCGGGGTCGGGACCGGTCGGCATACTCGCACGGGTGTGCGGACTAGTCGGGCTGTTGACCAGCGGGGCGGACGCGGACCACCGGACGGAGCCGGTCGCCGCGGCCCTGCGCTGCGCGCGCCACCGCGGTCCGGACGAGAGCGGGACGTGGAACGACGCCGACGTCGTGTTCGGCTTCAACCGGCTGTCGATCATCGACGTGGAGAACTCCCACCAGCCGCTGCAGTACGAGGACGGCCGCTACACCATCGTCTTCAACGGCGAGATCTACAACTACCTCGAGCTGCGCGAGGAGCTGGCCCGCGAGCACGGGGCGACGTTCGCCACGGACGGCGACACCGAGGCGATCGTCGCGGCCTACCACCACTGGGGGCCGGCCGCGGTGGACCGGCTCCGCGGCATGTTCACCTTCCTCATCTGGGACGCCCACGAACGCGTGCTCTTCGGCGCGCGGGACCCGTTCGGGATCAAGCCGCTGTTCGTGGTGTCCGGGCCGGCCGGGGTGGCGTTCGCCAGCGAGAAGAAGAGCCTGCTGGCGCTGCTGGGGGCCGTCGGGCTGCCCGACGGCACCGCGGACGCCCTCGACGAGCCCGCGCTGCAGCACTACCTGATCCTGCAGTACGTGCCCGAGCCGGCGACGCTGCACCGCGCCGTGCGCCGGATCGAGTCGGGCTGCTCGTTCACCGTCCGCCCCGGCGGTGAGCCCGAGCAGGAGCGCTACTTCCGGCCGTCCTTCGCCGAGGACACCGGGGGCGGTCGCACGGGCCCGGCCGCGTACGCGGCCGTCGCCGAGGTGCTGCGCGACTCGGTGGCCAAGCACATGCGCGCCGACGTCACCGTCGGGGCGTTCCTGTCCGGCGGGATCGACTCCACCGCCATCGCGGCGCTGGCCAAGGAGCACAACCCGGACCTGATCACCTTCACCACCGGCTTCGAGCGCGAGGGCTACTCGGAGGTCGACGTCGCGGCCGAGTCGGCGGCGGCGATCGGCGTGCGCCACGTCGTCCGCACGGTCACGCCGGACGAGATGATGGAGGCGCTGCCGCTGATCGTCTGGTACCTCGACGACCCGGTGGCCGACCCGGCGCTCGTGCCGCTGTGGTTCGTCGCCCGCGAGGCGCGCCGGCACGTCAAGGTCGTGCTGTCCGGCGAGGGCGCGGACGAGCTGTTCGGCGGCTACACCATCTACAAGGAGCCGCTGTCGCTGGCGCCGTTCGAGCGGGTGCCGGGCGCCGTGCGCGGGCTGCTGGGGAGCGCGTCGCGGCACCTCCCCGAGGGGATGCGCGGCAAGGACCTGCTGCGCCGCGGGGCGCTGCCGCTGGAGCAGCGGTACTACGGCAACGCCCGGATCTTCCGCGACGACCAGCTGGCCGGCGTGCTGCGCCGCTACGACCCGCGGCGGGGGCACATCGACATCACCGCCGCGCACTACGCGGAGTCGGCCGGGTGGGACCCGGTGGCCCGGATGCAGCACGTCGACCTGTTCACCTGGCTGCGCGGCGACATCCTGGTCAAGGCGGACAAGATGACGATGGCGAACTCGCTGGAGCTGCGGGTGCCGTTCCTCGACCCCGAGGTGTTCGCCGTCGCACGCGGCCTCCCCCGGTCGGAGAAGGTCGCCCAGGGCACCACGAAGCTGGCGCTGCGCCGGGCGCTGGAGGGCATCGTCCCCCCGCACGTGCTGCACCGGCGCAAGCTCGGCTTCCCGGTACCGATCCGCCACTGGCTGCGCGCGGAGATGTACGACTGGGCGCGCGGCATCGTCGGCGAGTCGCAGGCCGACCACCTGGTCGACCTCGCCGCCGTCACGCGCATGCTCGACGCGCACCGCACCGGGCCCGTCGACCACAGCCGCCGGATCTGGACGCTGCTGGTCTTCCTGCTCTGGCACGGGATCTTCATCGAGCAGCGGATCACCCCGGAGATCCCGGAGCCGGCCTACCCGGTGCTGGTGTAGCCCGCCGCGCCCGCGGCCCCGGTCAGGCCGGGACGACGCCGGCGATCTCCTCGGCGGCGTCCGGGCCGTAGGCGTCGGCGAGCCGCTCCAGGGCCCGGGCGCGGTCCCACGTCCAGTCCTGGCCGCCGTCGACCTCGAGCACCTGCACCGCGACGAGCGAGCCGAGCTGGGCGGCGCGCTCGATCGACAGACCGGCGGCGTCCGCGGCGAGGAAACCGGCGCGGAAGCCGTCACCGACGCCCGTGGGGTCGGTCCTGGCGGTCTCCGGGACCACGCCGATCTTCACGTCGCCGACGTCGCGCCCGACGATCTGGACGCCGTGCTCGCCGAGCGTGGTGATGCGGACGTCGACGACGTCGGCCACCTGCGCCTCCGTCCAGCCGGTCTTCTGAAGCAGGAGCTCCCACTCGTAGTCGTTGGTCATCAGGTAGTGGGCGCCCTCGACCAGCGAACGGATCTCCGGGCCCTCCATCCGGGCGAGCTGCTGGGACACGTCGGCGGCGAAGGGGACGCCGCGCTCCCGGCACTCGGCGGTGAGGGCCACCATCGCGCCGGGGTCGCTCGCCCCGATGACGGCGAGGTCGACGCGGTCACCCAGGGAGGCGATGGTGATCTCGCCGCTGCGGGCCATCGCGCCGGTGTAGAACGACGCGATCTGGCGCATGTCGTCGTCCGTGGTGCACATGAA
>DASVUG010000163.1:0-3501 GCA_036387155.1 Pseudonocardia sp.
GGTAGAACGCCGACACGACCATCGTCGACGTCGCCGCGGCGGCCCGCACCGGCCGCTGGTGCATGCGGAACGCCAGGACGTCGCCCATCGTGTAGCGCCCGGTGTTGCGGGTCAGCTCGGCGACCAGCAGCAGCGCCACCAGCCACGCCACCAGGAAGCCGATCGAGTACAGGAACCCGTCGTAGCCGTTCACCGCGATGGCCCCCGCGATGCCCAGGAACGACGCCGCGGACAGGTAGTCCCCCGCGAGGGCCACGCCGTTCTGCGCCCCGGTGAAGGCGCGGCCGGCGGCGTAGTAGTCCGAGGCGGTGCGGGTGGTGCTGCCCGCCCGCGCCACGACGAGCAGGGTGACCACCACGAAGGCCCCGAAGATCGCGGCGGTGAGCCCGGCGCCGCCGGCGTCGTCCACCGGGGTCATCGCCCACCGCCGCGGGTGCCGCCGAAGGGGGCCGGACCGGACCGCACGGTGGCGAACGGCGGCGCGGTGCCGGTCGGCGCCGGGTCGGGCCGCACCGGGAGCCGGGCCTCGACCTGCGCGCGGACGCGGGCGGCGCGCGGGTCCAGGTGCCGGCCGGCGTACACCACGTAGGCCGTCGTCAGCGCGAACGTGGTCGCGAACTGCGCCAGCCCGATCACCAGGCCGAGGTTGACCGCCCCGACCACCGGAGTCGCCATCAGCTCGCGCGCGTAGGACGCCAGCAGCACGAAGGCGAGGTACCAGAGCAGGAACGCGGCGCTGGCCGGGAAGGCGAAGCCGCGCAGCCGCCTGCGCAGCGCGACGAACTCCGGGTCGGCCTGCACCTGCTCGTGCGGCGTGACGCGCCGCCCGTCCGCGGGCGGGAGATCTCCGCCGAAGTACCGACCAGCCGTCCGCACGGGCACGCCTCCCGGGTTCACCCCGTCGGGCGCCACTCGTCCGCGGGACACTCGACCGGGTCAACGACGCGGGGCGGACGGGGGTACGGGGCGCACCGGGAGCGGCCGGGCCGCCGGCGGTCAGGTGCGGTCGATCGTCAACCCGAGGCGTTCGGGGGCGTGCAGGCGCAGGAGGACGGCGTCGACGTCGGCCGGACGCTGCTTGCGGGTGAACCGGCTGACCAGGACCATCGTCAGGAACGCCGCCGGCACCGTCACCACCGCCGGCCGGAACACCAGCACGCCGACCAGGGTCGTCGGCAGCGGCATCAACAGGGTGGCCAGCACCGCGCCGGTGGACAGCACACCGCCCACCAGCACCCCCGCGGCCGCCCCCGGTGCCGTCAGCCCGCGCCACCAGATGCCCAGCACGAGCAGCGGGCAGAAGGTCGACGCCGCGACCGCGAACACCAGCGGGACGGTCAGCGCGAAGTCCAGCCGCGTGACCGTCAGCGCCAGCGCGATCGGCAGGACCGCCGACAGCAGCGCCGCGAGCCGGAAGTCCTTGAAGCGCCCGCGCAGCACGTCGGTGAACAGGACCCCGGCCAGGCTCACGACGAGCCCGGAGGAGGTCGACAGGAACGCCGCGGCGGTGCCCGCGGCGACCAGGCCGCCGAGCAGCCAGGCCGTCCAGCCCTGGCCGAGCGCCGCGGCGGGGATCAGGAGGACCGCGGCGTCGGTCTCGCCCGTCGACAGCAGCTCGGGCGTGTACAGCCGCGAGAGCACCCCGACCAGCACGGTGACCACGTAGAAGCCGCCGATCAGCGCGAGCACCGCCACGGTGGTGCGGCGGGCCGCCGGGCCGTCCGGGTTGGTGTAGAAGCGGACGAGCACGTGCGGCAGGCCCATCGTCCCGAGCGCCCCCGCGATCAGCACGGAGTAGACGCCCAGCAGCTCGTACTGCGCGTCCCCGGTGCCCATCTCGAGCCACTGGCGGTCCGTCGTGGGCGAGCCGGCGACCGTCGGCACCGGCGTGCCGCGCGGGAAGTCCAGGCGGGCCCCCGCCTCGACCTCGTGCCGGCCGGCCTGCCAGACCAGGGGGCCGTCGACGCGGACGCCGTCCACCGTGCCGGTGGCGACCAGGTTCACCGGCTCGGGGGTCTGCAGGACCACGTCCGTGCGCACCTCGACGTGGGTGTCGGTGCGGAAGTCCGGCGCGGTGTCGCGCTCCAGGCTGCGGGTGTCGGAGATGAACAGGCCGAGCACGAACACCGCGGGCACGGCCAGCGCCGTCAGCTTGAGCCAGTACTGGAACGCCTGCACGAAGGTGATCGACCGCATGCCGCCGCCGACCACCGTGAGCACCACGACCAGGCCCGCCCCGGCGATCCCGCTCCACGCCGGCAGCGCGGTGAGCGTCGTCAGCGCCAGCCCCGCGCCCTGCAGCTGGGGCAGCAGGTACAGCCACCCGATCACCAGCACGAACGCCGTGCACAGCCCGCGCAGGCGGTCGCTGCCCAGCCGGGCGACGGCGAAGTCGGGCACGGTGTAGGCGCCCGAGCGGCGCAGCGGGGCGGCGACGAAGAGCACCAGCGCGAGGTATCCGGTGGTGAACGCGATCGGGAACCACAGCGCGTCCGCGCCCTCGCGCAGGATCAGCCCGGCGATGCCGAGGAACGACGCCGCCGACAGGTACTCCCCCGAGATCGCGCTGGCGTTGGCCAGCGGCCCGACGGTGCGGGAGGCGACGAGGAAGTCCGACGTGCTGCGGGCGACGCGCACGCCGTACGAGCCGATGACGGCGGACGCCGCACCGACGAGCGCGATCGCGACCAGCGCGACGATGCCGGGGGTGGTCAAGCCTCAATCCTGCACGTGGTCGGCGAAGTTCTGCTCGACGCGCTCGGCGGAGCGGGTGTAGCTCCAGGCCACGAGGACCAGGAACGGGTACATCAGCACCCCGAGCACGACCCACGGCACGCCGACGCCGAACATGCGGGCCTGGCCGGCCACGGGGAGGAGCGCGAACACCGCCGGCAGCACCCCGAGCACGAGCAGGGTCAGCAGCGCGAAGCGCAGCGTCACCTTGAGCTGGGAGCGGATCAGGTCGCGGCGCAGCAGCTCGCCGACGGCCGTGCCCTCCTGCACCTCCTTGATCGTGCGCACGGGGCGGGCCACACCCTTGCGCTCGGACAGCACGACCCGCACCCGGGTGCTGCCCGGCTCGGGCGGCGCGGTGCCCACCACCGGGATGTCGTCGGCCGACACCCGGCGCCCCACCGGCGGCGCGACCCGCTGCCGCTCGGGGGACCGCTCCGGCTGCCGCGGTACCGGCAGCTCGGCGACCCGGTCGGGTGGCGTGCGCGACGGGCGGACGACCGGGTGCGGCGCCGTCGGCGGGTCGACGACGTCGTGCACCGCGTCCGCCGCCGCGTCGGCCGTCTCGCCCGGCGACGCCTCGACGGGGGCGGCCTCGACGGGGGGAGCCTCCCGCGCGGATGCCCCGCCCGTGGACGGCCGGGCCGAGGGCGCGTCGGCGGAGGGCCCCTCGGCCGGGGGCACCGCTCCGCCGGGCGGGGTCGGCGTCCGCGCCGGGGCGGCGGGCGCGGCGGCGTCCGTGGTCGGGCCGGGGGCGGGGACGGCGGG
>DASVUG010000164.1:0-18702 GCA_036387155.1 Pseudonocardia sp.
TCGATGATCTTCCAGGTCACGGCGGTACGGTGCCAGGTCGGGCGGGGGACCGCCAGCGCCGGACGGGCGGACTACGGGTGGCGCCGGACCGCGCCGCGCGACCGGTAGGGCGGTCGCGCCGGGCGGACGGGACCCCCGAGCGCGACCGGGAGCAACGGCCAGGCCAGGGCGGTGGCGACGACGCTGACGAGCACCGCCGCGACCCCGAGCGGCCCCCCGCCGACCACGACGACCGCGGCGACGAGTGCGAGGGCCGTGCCGAGCAGCGCGAGCAGCGGCCCCGCGGTCTGCCGGGCCCCGGTGGGGCCGGGCCGCGCCGTCGACCCCACGCCGGCCGCACGGACGGCGACGCGCTCCCGCACGGGAACGCTCGAGTCCAGCAGGAACCGCCGTTCGAGATCGGCGATGACCGCCTGCTCGCCGGGGGTGAGCGGCCGGCCCGCGGTGTCGTCGGGGATCACGACCTCCAGGTACCCGGTGTGGGGGCGTTCACGCTCAGGCGGCCGGCGGACCGCCCGTTCGGGACCCTACGTGGCCGCGGGCGCACCCGCACGGGTGAGAGGCCCGCGAACGGGGCCGACCCCGGCCCCCGCCGGTGACGGGGTCCGGGGTCGGCGGGGCCGGTCCGGTGTCTCAGACGTCGTCGTCGGTGGCTCAGACGTCGTAGTAGAGCGCGAACTCGTAGGGGTGCGGGCGCAGGCGCAGCGGGTCGATCTCGCTCGTGCGCTTGAGGTCGATCCAGGTCTCGATCAGGTCCGAGGTGAACACGCCGCCGTCGAGCAGGTACTCGTGGTCCTCCTCCAGCCGGTCGATGACCGCGGGCAGGCTGCTCGGCACCTGGGCGATGTCCTTGGCCTCCTCCGGCGGCAGCTCGTAGAGGTCCTTGTCGACCGGGGCCGGCGGCTCGATCTTGTTCTTGATGCCGTCCAGGCCGGCCATCATCATCGCCGCGAACGCCAGGTACGGGTTGCCCGAGGAGTCCGGGCAGCGGAACTCCAGGCGCTTGGCCTTGGGGTTGTCGCCGGTCAGCGGGATGCGGATGCACGCGGAGCGGTTGCGGGCGGAGTAGACCAGGTTCACCGGGGCCTCGAAGCCCGGCACCAGGCGGTGGTAGGAGTTCACCGTCGGGTTGGTGAAGGCCAGCAGGCTCGGCGCGTGGTGCAGCAGGCCGCCGATGTAGTAGCGGGCGGTGTCCGACAGCCCGCCGTAGCCGGCCTCGTCGTAGAACAGCGGCGAGCCGTCCTTCCACAGCGACTGGTGCGCGTGCATGCCCGAGCCGTTGTCGCCGAACAGCGGCTTGGGCATGAACGTGACGGTCTTGCCCTGCGCCCACGCCGTGTTCTTGACGATGTACTTGAACAGCATCAGGTCGTCCGCCGCGTGCAGCAGCGTGTTGAACCGGTAGTTGATCTCGGCCTGGCCGGCCGTGCCCACCTCGTGGTGGCCGCGCTCGACCTTGAACCCGGCGGCGATCAGGTTGGTGACCATGTCGTCGCGCAGGTCCGCGTAGTGGTCCACCGGCGGCACCGGGAAGTAGCCGCCCTTGTAGTTGACCTTGTAGCCGAGGTTGCCGCCCGGCTCGTCGCGGCCGGTGTTCCACCAGCCCTCGACGGAGTCGATGTGGTGGAAGCTCTCGTGCGGCTCGGTGCCGAAGCGCACGGAGTCGAAGATGTAGAACTCGGCCTCGGCGCCGAAGTAGCAGGTGTCCGCGACGCCCGTGGACGCCAGGTACTCCTCGGCCTTGCGGGCGACGTTGCGGGGGTCGCGGCTGTAGGACTCGCCCGTGATCGGGTCGTGCACGAAGAAGTTGACGTTCAGCGTCTTGTGCTTGCGGAACGGGTCCAGGCGCGCGGTCGCCGCGTCGGGGAACAGCGCCATGTCCGACTCGTTGATCGCCTGGAAGCCGCGCACCGACGAGCCGTCGAACGCGATCCCGCCGTCGATGAAGTCCTGGTCGAACTCGGTCGCGGGGACGGTGAGGTGCTGCATGACGCCGGGCAGGTCGCAGAACCTGATGTCGACGTACTCGACACCCTCGTCCGAGATGTACTTGAGTACCTCTTCGGAGTTGTTGAACACGCTCGCGGACTCCTTCGACTGGATGCTGGTCGACGGCACGCTAGGGGCGGGGTGTTGCCCAAACGTCACTCGTCAGTTTCCCGAAGGTTAACGAGGGCCGGGGCGCGCGCCCGTGCTCCCGGGCCGGTGCGGCGCGGGTGCCGGCGGGACGGCTGCCCCGGCGCGGCGGTGCGCCTAGGCTGGGGGCGTGCCCCGCTGGACCGCGCCGTGGTTGCCCGGAGCCACCGACCCGGGCGGCCGCGCCGCAGCCTACCCGGGCGAGCGGCTCGGCGCGCCCCGTTCCGGCGTCGGGTCGGTGGCCGGGTTCGGCCGCCGGCTGGCCGCCCTGACGGTGGACTGGCTGCTCGCCGTCCTCATCGCCGGGCTGTTCGCGGGCGGGGACCCGCTGGCCCGCGGTTCGAACTACTCGACGACGGTGCTCGGCGTCTGGTTCGTGGTCACCGTGGCCGCCGTCGCCGCCTTCGGGATCACCCCGGGCGGGGCGGCGCTGGGCATCCGCGTGGCGTCGCTGCGCACGACGGTGGTGGGCGTGCCGCGGGCGCTGCTGCGGACGGCGCTGGTCGCGCTGGTGATCCCCGCGCTGGCCCGGGACGCGGACGGGCGCGGCTGGCACGACCGCGCGGCCGGCACCGTCGTGGTCCGGACGCGAGGCTGACGTGCGCAGGTTGGTGTACGTGGTCGGCGCGAGCGTGGACGGGTTCATCGCCGGTCCGGGCGGCGAGGTCGACTTCTACCCGGTGACGGCGGACGTCGCGGCGTTCCTCGCCGCCGAGCTGGCCGACACCCTCCCGGCGCACGTCCGTGCGCAGCTCGGGGTGACCGGCGCCCCGCAGCGGTTCGACACGGTGGTGATGGGGCGGGCGACGTACGAGCCGGCGCTGAGCGTCGGTATCACCAGCCCGTACGCGCCGCTGCGCCAGCTCGTCGTCTCCTCGACGCTGCCCGACGCCCCGGACGCGGAGGTCGAGGTCGTGCGCGGCGACCCCGTCGCGGCGGTGCGGGCGGTCAAGGCCGCGCCGGGCCGCGACGTCCTGCTCGTCGGCGGGGCGCGTCTGGCCGGGTCGCTGCTGGGGGAGATCGACGAGCTCGTCGTCAAGCTCTACCCGGTGGTGGCGGGCACGGGCGTGCCGCTGTTCGAGGCGCCGTTCGCCCCGTCCCCGCTGGCGCTCACCTCCTCGCGCGTGCTCGAGCAGGGCACCGTGGTGCTGACCTACGCGCTGCGGCGGTAGGGCCGACCCCGGTCCGCCGCAGCCCGCGGGTCAGCGCCGGCGGGCGGCGCGCTGGACGGACCGCATCTTGGCGCCGGCCGGCATCGGGCCCTTGGGCGTCGCGGCGGCGCGGGTGCCGAGCGCGGACAGGCGCGCCTCGAGGGAGTCCATGTCGGCCGCGGAGATGTTGCGGGGCAGCTTGACGAGGTGGCGCTGCAGGCGGCTCAGCGGCACCTGGCCCTCGTCGTTGCCCACGACGATGTCGTAGATCGGGGTCTTGCCCACCACGCGGGCGTGGCGCTTCTTCTCCTGCGCGATCAGGCCCTTGACCCGGTGCGGGGCGCCCTCGCCCACGAGGATCACCCCCGGGCGGCCGATGACGCGGTGCACGGCGTCCAGGGTGGTGGTGCCGGCGACGCCCGGGGTGACCCGCCACTGCCCGCGCATGTTGTCCAGCGCCCAGCCCGCCGCGCCCGGCTGGCCGTCCGCCTTGGAGTACACCGAGCGCTGGACCCGCCGCCCGAAGATGCTGAAGGCGGCCAGCAGGCCGATCGCGACGCCCAGCACCAGCAGCGGCAGCAGCCACATGCCGCTCACGAACAGCCCGATCACGACGACCAGCAGCACCGGCAGCAGGAACGCCCCGACCATCAGCGGGACGAGCATCTTGTCGTCGCGGCGCTGCATCTTGAACGCCTCGAAGATCTGGCGGCGGCGGGCCTTCGAGGCTGCGCGCCGCTCGCGCGCGGCCTCCTTCTTCGCGGCCTTGTCGAGCGGCGGCTTGGCGGTGGCGGGCATAGCTGCAGGATACGGCCATGCGCCAGGCCCGGGCGGCCGGTCGGCCGCTACCGCGCGAGCAGCGAGCTGGCCTCCTGCCGGGCCGCGCCCTCCTGCGCGAGGTGGGCCAGCTGCGGGGGCAGCTCCTCCCCGCGGTGCGCGACCGTCTGGGCGTAGAGGCGGCCGGCGCGGTAGGACGAGCGCACCAGCGGCCCGGCCATCACGCCGGCGAACCCGATCTCCCGCGCCGCGTCGGCGTGCGCGACGAACTCCTCGGGCTTGACCCACCGCTCCACCGGGTGGTGACGGACCGTGGGGCGCAGGTACTGGGTGATCGTGATGATCTCGCAGCCGGCGTCGTGCAGGTCGTGCAGCGCGGTGACCACCTCGTCCGGCGTCTCGCCCATGCCCAGGATGAGGTTGCTCTTGGTGACCAGCCCGGCCGCGCGCGCCTTCGTCAGCACCTCCAGCGAGCGGGCGTAGCGGAACGCCGGGCGGATGCGCTTGAAGATCCGCGGCACCGTCTCGAGGTTGTGCGCGAGCACCTCCGGCCGCGTCGCGAAGACCTCGTCGAGCTGCGCGTCGATGCTGTTGAAGTCGGGGATCAGCAGCTCGACGCCGGTGCCCGGGTTGAGCGCGTGGATCTGCCGGACGGTCTCGGCGTAGAGCCAGGCGCCGCCGTCCGGCTGGTCGTCGCGGGCCACGCCGGTGACCGTCGAGTAGCGCAGCCCCATCGTCGCGACCGACTCGGCGACGCGGCGGGGCTCGTCGCGGTCCAGCGCCGCGGGCTTGCCGGTGTCGATCTGGCAGAAGTCGCAGCGCCGCGTGCACTGCTCGCCCCCGATGAGGAAGGTGGCCTCGCGGTCCTCCCAGCACTCGTAGATGTTGGGGCAGCCGGCCTCCTCGCACACCGTGTGCAGGCCGCCGCTGCGGACCAGGCCCTTCAGCTCGGTGTACTGCGGCCCGGTGTGGGCGCGCGTGCGGATCCACTCGGGCTTGCGCTCGATGGGGGTCGCGCTGTTGCGGACCTCCAGGCGCAGGAGCTTGCGGCCGTCCGGGGCGATCGTCACGCCCGCCAGGTTACGCGGCGACGGCCGTTCCTCCCGGTCGTCGTGACGCCGGCCGGCGACCAGGTCGAGCTGGTCGCCGCGGAGGTGGCGCCGCACCTCGGGTGATCGGCCGACGCGCTCAGCGCCCCCCCGCGCCGCGGTAGGCCCCGATCACCTCCCCGAGGGCTTCGAGGTAGGGCTGGTGCGTGGTGACCGAGTCGAAGCCGAACCTCTCGCGGCGCCGGCGGAGCTCCTCGGCCGCCTCCGCGGCGTCGCGTGCGAGGAGGACGAACGGCGAGTCGAGCAGCTGCGCGACGGTCAGACCCGGAGCGCTCGCCGCGACCACGGCGGCGGACGCGGCGGGCTCGGCGCCGAGGACCACGGCCTGCAGCAGCACGTCCGACCGGTACGCCCGACCGGCCGCCCGGGCCCGCACCTGCTCCACCCGCTCGGCCGTCTCCGTCGACGAGGACAGGGTGAAGGTGCCCGGCTCCGCGCCGGGTACCTGCCGCAGGCCGGCGAAGCCGACGACGTCGGCGTGGTGCGCCGCGACCGCCAGCCCCGGTGCGGACATCGCCCCGACCAGGACCGGGATCCGCGGTTGCACCGGGCGGGGCCGATGGGCCTCGGCCGCCAGACGCCGGCGGACCTCCAGCAGCAACCGCTCGAGGGCCTGCACGCGCTCGGCCAGGGCGGGCCAGGGCAGGCCGGCGTCGTCGTGCTCGGCCTTCATGTGGCCCGCGCCCAGCCCCAGCTCGGCCCGCCCGTCGGAGAGGACGTCCAGGGTCGCGACCTCCCTGGCGAGCAGGGCCGCGTTCCAGAACCCGGCGTTGAGCACGTAGGTGCGCAGCCGCAGCCGCGGGCTGACCATGCCGGCGGCGGTCAGCGCGGCGAACGGGGACGGCGCGCCGAGGTGGTCCGGGGCGGCCACCACGTCGTAGCCGAGCGCGTCCATGCGGCGCACCAGCTCCGCGAGCTCCCGGCCCGCGGTCACCGCGTGCACGGTGAGGCCGAACTCGATGTCGGTCATGCGCGACATCCTGGCCGTGCCCGCGGCGGCGATCCGGGCTCGTTCGCCACCGGCGGAACGCCGGACCCGACGTCGACCTCGGTCGGGCCGACGCCGTCAGCGCAGCGCCGGGTCCAGCCGCAGGTCGAGCCCGGCGGGGGAGGCGGGGCCCTGGACCGGGTGGGGCGCCACGGGGAGCCGGCCGTCGAGGGCGTCGAGGACCGCGGCGGCCGTGGCGGCGCGCAGCTCGTCCACCGGCACGGGCCGGTTCAGCTCGACGGAGAGCGACGTCACGCCGGCGTCGCTGATGCCGCACGGGACGATCCGGTCGAACCACGTCAGGTCCGGGTCGGCGTTGAGCGCGAAGCCGTGCATCGTCACCCCGCGCTCCACGCGCACCCCGATGGCGGCGACCTTGCGCTCGGGGCCGCGGTCGTCGGCGGGCAGCCAGACGCCCGTGCGCCCGTCCACCCGCCCCGCCCCCGGCACGCCCAGCCCGGTGACCACGGCGATCAGCGCCTCCTCGAGGCGGCGCACGTAGTCGACGACGTCGAGCGGGCGGCCGAGCGCGACGAGGGGGTAGCCGACGAGCTGGCCGGGCCCGTGCCAGGTGATCAGGCCGCCGCGGTCGACGTCGACGACCGGGGTGCCGTCGGTCGGGCGGTCGCCCGGGCGGGTGCGCCGGCCGGCGGTGTAGACCGGCGGGTGCTCCAGGAGCATGAGCACGTCGGGCCCGGTGCCGCCGCGGCGCGCCGCGGCGTGCGCGCGCTGGACGTCCCACGCCTCGCGGTAGTCCACGGTGCCCAGCTGGTCGACGCGGACCGGCTCGGCCGACGCGCGACAGCTCGCCCTCGGGTCGGTCGCCATGGGCGCGACGCTACGCCGGCCGCGGGGCCCGCGGGTGCCGCCGGGGTGCGGTCGGGGTGCGGTCGGGGTGTCGACCGGCCGGGAGCGGGAAGACCGGGGGAGTGCCGGAGGGGGACAGCGTCTGGCGGGTCGCCCGCCGGCTCGACGAGCGCATCGGGGGACGGCGGGTCGTCGCGTCGGACTTCCGCGTCCCCCGGCTGGCCACCAGCGACGTCAGCGGCCGGACCGTCCGGGGCACCGACACCCACGGCAAGCACCTGCTGACCCGCTTCGACGGCGACCTCACCCTGCACACCCACCTGCGGATGGACGGCTCGTGGACGGTGGTGCGGCCGGGGAAGCAGCTGCCGCGGCGGGTCGAGCCCGACGTGCGCGTGCGGCTGCAGACCGCCGACGGCACCGCCTACGGCCTCCTGCTGCCGGTCGTCGAGCTGGTCCGGACCAGCGACGAGCACACCGTCGTCGGCCACCTCGGCCCGGACCCGCTGCGCGCCGACTGGGACGCGGTCGAGGCCGTCCGCCGCCTGGGCGCCGACCCCGACCGGCCGCTGGTCGCCGCCCTGCTCGACCAGCGGCTGATGGCCGGGCTGGGCAACCTGTGGGTCAACGAGCTGGCCTTCCTCGTGCGGACCAGCCCGTGGACGCGGGTCGGTGACGTCGACGTCGCGGCCCTGGTCGACCTCGCGGCCAAGGCCCTGCGCGGCTCGGCCACGGGCGTGACGGGCTACCAGACGACGACGGGCGACACCCGCCGCGGCGAGGACCACTGGGTGGCCGGCCGCGCGGGGCTGCCGTGCCGCCGCTGCCGCACCCCGGTCCGGGTCGTCGCGGAGGTCGGCGGCGACCCGGAGCGGCGCCGCACGTGGTGGTGCCCCCGGTGCCAGCCCGGCCCGGCCCCGGAGCCGGCGCGCGCGGCCCGGGCCTCCCGGTACCGGTGATCCGGCGCGTCCCGGGGCCGCCGGGACGGGCCGGTCACGCCCGGACGCCCCCCGCGTCGCGGGTCCCGGCCTCCTGGGCGCGGATCCGGCCGCGCTCGAGCAGCAGGGTGCCGACGAACCCGAGCGCCAGCGCCACGAGCACCCCCAGGTTCGCGTACGCCCACGCGCCCTCGCGCCCGCCCAGGCCCACGGGCCCGAGCAGGAACCCCTGCCAGCTCAGCACCGCGGCGTTGGTGTTGGTCACCAGGCCCCAGCCGAGCACCGTGGCCACGACGACCAGCGCCACCGCCGACCATCGGACGTCGCCGTAGCGCCCGGCCGGGTCGTAGAGCTCGGCCTCGGCGTAGTCGCGCCGGCGGAGCACGACGTCGGCCAGCACCACGCCCGCCCACGCCGCGACCGGGACGCCGAGGGTGTAGAGGAACCCCTGGAACGGCCCGAGGAAGTCGTCGGCGAAGAAGACGACGTAGACGGTGCCGATCACCATCAGCACCCCGTCGAGCAGCGCGGCCGACCATCGGGGGACCCGCAGCCCGAGCGTCAGCAGCGCGAGCCCGGAGGAGTAGATGTCGAGCACCGCCCCGCCGACCAGCCCGAGCACCGCGACCAGCGCGAACGGCACGAGGAACCACGTCGGCAGCGCCGCGGCGAGCGCGCCGACCGGGTCCTTGGCGATGGCGTCGGACAGCGCGGGGGACGAGCCGGCGAGGAGCAGGCCGAACACCAGCAGCACGACCGGCGCCAGCGAGGCGCCGAACGTCGTCCAGCCGACGACGCCGCGGGAGGAGGCGGTGCGCGCCTGGTAGCGGGAGTAGTCGGCCGCGGCGTTCACCCAGCCCAGGCCGAACCCGGTCATCGAGAACACCAGGGCGCCGATGACCTGCTCCACCGAGCCCGCCGGCAGCGCCGCGACCGTCGCCCAGTCCACCTGGCCGGCCGCGAGCGCGACGAAGACGACGGTGAGCACGCCCGTGACGACCGTGATCGCCGTCTGCAGGCGCATGATGACGTCGAAGCCGAGCACGCCGGCGCCGACGACGAGCGCGGCGACCACGAGCAGCGCGACGACCTTGGTCCCCGTGCCGCCGCCCCAGCCCAGCCGCGCGAAGACCGTGGCGGTGGCCAGCGTCGCGAGGATCGTCAGCGCCGTCTCCCAGCCGACGGTGAGCAGCCAGGAGATCGCGGTGGGCAGCCGGTTGCCGCGGACGCCGAACGCGGCCCGGGACAGCACCATCGTCGGCGCGGAGCCGCGCTTGCCGGCCAGGGCCACGACCCCGCACAGCAGGAACGAGAACACGATCCCGACCAGGCCCGCCACCACCGCCTGGCCGAACGAGATCCCGAAGCCCAGGACGAAGGCGCCGTAGGACAGCCCGAGCACCGAGACGTTGGCGCCGAACCAGGGCCAGAACAGGTCGGCCGGGCGGCCCCGGCGCTCGGCGTCGGGGATGACGTTGATGCCGTTGCCCTCGACGGCGAGCCCACGCCCCTCGCCGGTGTTCGTCCCGCTCACGAGCCCTCCTCGCTGTCGCTCGTCGGCCTCGTTCGCCGCGCTGCTGCGTTGGACGGTGAGCTCGCAAGCTCGCTCACGACGCCAGCCCGACCTGCGGCCCGGCGTCCCGCGCCCCCGCGGCGCGGAGCCGTGCCACCGGGGACGCGGCGTCCCGGAACCCGGCAGCGGGCGGGTCGACCACCGGGGATCCGACAACTGCCGACCCGGCAGCCGGGGACCCGGCCCGGGAGCCCGCGCCTCGGGGCGAGGCGTGCCGCGGGCCGGCGCGCCGTGGGCCCGCGTACCGGGACACGGCCTCGTGCAGCACCTCGACGAGCCGGGCCGTGCTCGCCCGGGCGTCGTAGTGCGCCTCGAACCGCGCCCGGCCGGCCACGCCCATCCGCTCCCGCAGCCCGGGGTCGTCGACCAGCGTGGCGATGGCGGTGACCAGCGCGGTGTCGTCGTCCTCGGGCGGCAGGAACCCGGTGACGCCGGCGTCGACCATGTCGGCGATGGCGACGATCGGGTGCGCCACGACCGGCAGCCCCGCCGCCATCCCCTCCATCACCGCGTTGGACAGCTGGTCGATCCGGCTGGGCAGCACGAAGACCGAGCAGTCGCGCAGCACCTCCCACAGGCGCCCGCCGCCCGGGCGGACGTCGTCGACCACGGTGACGTTGCGCCCCGGCGGCACGGCGTCGGGGGTGACGAGGACGAGCTCGCAGCGGTCGGCGAGGTGGCGCTGGTGCAGGTCCAGCAGCCGGAACCCGCCCTTGCGCTCGATGCCGCGGCCGACGAACACGATCCTCGGGAACGTCGCGCGGACGCCCGGGGCGGCCGGCCCACCGGCTTCGGGTCCCGTGAACTCCGGCGCGGTGATGCCGTAGGGGATCATGCGGATCCGGTCGGGGTCGACGCCGTAGTCGTCGCGCAGGGAGCGGGCGGTGTAGTTCGAGTTCGGGACGACCAGGTCGGCGGCGTCGTAGACCCGTCGCTCGAGCGCGGCCGTCGGGCGCAGGGCGTGCGGGGTGAAGCGGGTCGGGAGGCGGTAGGGCAGCCGGTAGGCGTTCATGGTGTTCGTGCCGTCCATGGCCACGACCGCCGGCAGCCCGGCGAGCACCCCCGTGGACAGCAGCGCCGCGTTGTGGGTGAAGACGTGGACGACGTCGGGGCGGAAGGCCGCGATCGCCGGGCCCAGGTGCCGGCGGGTCCACGCCGAGACCAGCAGCTGGTTGCGCAGCGGCTGCAGGTCGAGGTCGTGCCGCCCCAGCCCGGGGACCGGCGCCCCGAGCACCTTGCGCACCACACCGCGCGGCGGGACGGTCAGGAACCGGGCCGTGACCCCCGCGTGGTGCGCGAGCGCCCGCTGGATGTGCAGGTGGGTGATCGAGTGCCCGCCGATGTTCTCGTTGACGAACAGCACCTTCACTTAGACGAGCTCCTCGGTCGCGACGGGCGCCGGGCGCCGGGCCGGCGGGGTGGGCGGGGTCAGGGAGGCCAGCGCGAGCAGGAAGTCCTCGACGGCGTCCTCCAGGCGCAGGCCGGCCGCGACGGCGGTGGGGCCGGCGGCGGCGCAGCGGGCGTGCAGGTCGGGCTCGGTGAGCAGCCGGCGCAGCGCCGCGGCGAGGGCAGCCGGGTCGCCCGGGGGGACGAGCAGGCCGGCGCCGCCGAGCACCTCGACCGTGCCGCCGTGGCCGGTGGCGACCATCGGCAGGCCGATGCTCATGGCCTCCAGCACGTTGAGCGGGGCCGCCTCCGGCCCGACGCTGGAGCTGACGGCGACGGTCCAGGTGCGCATGCGCGCCAGCGGGTCGGCGACGTGCCCGACGAAGCGCACCCGGCCGGCGAGGTCGGGCCGGGCGGCCCGCTCGCGCAGCGCGTCGGCGAACGGCGCGTCCTTCGCGAAGCGGCCGCCCATCAGCTCCACGTGCACCGGCACGTCGAGCCGGGCGACCGCCTCGAGGAGGACGTCCTGGCCCTTCCACGAGGTGAGCGCGGCGTTGACCCCGACCACGGGAACCCCCGGGCCGGGCCGCGCCGGCTCCACGGGCCAGACGGTGCCGTTGCGCACCACGCGGGCCGGGATGCCCGCGGCGCGGACCGGCCCCGCGGCGCCGTCGGACACGGCGAACGCCGTGGTGACGGCGGGCGCGCAGACCCGCATCAGCAGCCGCCACTCGGGCTTGCGGACGACGTCGTGCACCAGCCAGGCGACCGGTGGCGCGATCCGCGCCATCCGGACCGCCGGCAGCGCGAGGAAGCCGTTGACGAGCACGGCGTCGGCGTCCACCGCGGCCGCGCGGACCGCCCGCGCGGCGGCCCGCCAGCGCCCGGCGAGCCGGGCGAGGCCGACCGCGCGCGGGCCGGTCGGCACGTCCAGCGCGGGCAGGGGCAGCGTGGTGATCCCCGCGGCGGCCAGCGCATCGGCGCACCGGCCCGGGGGGACCAGGCAGCGGACGTGCACCCCCGCCTCGGCGGCGGCGCCGAGGTAGCGCAGCAGCACGCGTTCGGCCCCGGACAGCTCGCCGGTCGGGACGACGGCAAGCAGCTTCATCGTTCTTCCTCCTCGTGGTGGTGGTCCGCGGGGCGCGGCTCGCCCGGTGCTGCGGAGCGCGGCGTGCCCGGCGCTGCAGCGCGGGTGGGGGCGAGCAGCCGACGGACGCCGCCCGGCCCGGCGATGCGGACCGCCAGCAGCAGGCCCGCGTAGACCGGGACGACGGCGGCGGCGGCCACCGGCCACGGCGCGACCCGCACCAGCGCCCACCCGGCCGCGCCGGCGCCCAGCGCGGCCGCGCCGACCCGGACCCACGGCGGGCCGGGCAGGTCGGGGTCGGCGCGGTGCAGCAGCACGCCGATGAGCACGAGCACGAACGCGTCCGTGGCCAGCGTGGCCACGGCGGCGCCCTCGTAGGAGTAGCGCGGGATCGCCACGAGATTCGCGGCGACGTTCAGGGCGAGCCCGAGCAGCGCCACCCACGGGTAGGCGCGGTGGCGACCGAGCGCGACGAGCACGGTGAGCCCGACGACGACGACCGCGGCGAGCAGCTGCGAGGCGACGACGACCCGGGCCGCCGTCGCGGCAACGGTGTAGTGCGCGCCGTAGAGCAGGCCCAGCACCGGCCGGGCGAACAGCAGGAACTCCACGACGGCCAGGCCCATGACGACGAGCAGGAGCGTCCAGGCCCGCCGCAGCTCGCGGTGGAAGCCGTCGGGGTCGACCGGCCAGTGACGCACGAGCAGCGGGAGCAGCGCGGTGACCAGCGCCTGCGGCACGAAGGCCAGCAGCTCGACGAACTTGTAGGCCACCCCGTAGACCGCGACGGCGTCGAGGTCGGCGAGCATCGACAGCATGACGGTGTCGATGCGGTAGGTGACGGTGGTGAGCGCGGCGCCGAGCGAGAGCGGCACGGCCTCCACGAGCATCGCCCGCCAGAGCCGCCCGTCGACCGCCCACGTGATGGGCATGACGCGGCGCAGCGGGACCAGCTTCCACGCGATCGCGACCAGCTCCGCGACGATCGCCGGCACGATCAGCCACACCAGCCGGCCGCCGGCGGCGACGACGGCGACGGTCAGGGCGAGCTGCGCGCTGCGGCCGAGCACCTCGGCCACGGCGACGCGCCCGGTGCGCAGGTGCGCCTCGTAGATCCCGTTCACCGCCGAGGACGGCGTGGCGACCACGACCACGACCCCGGCCAGCGCCATCGCCCGGACGACGGAGTCCGGGTAGCCGGCGAGCACGGTGAACCCGACCGCCACGCCGTAGCCGACCAGCCCGAGCGCCGTCCGCAGCAGGATGTACGCGCCGGCGAACCGGGCGCGGTCGCGGTCCGGGTCGACCAGGCCGCCGACGACGACCCGGCCCAGGCTCATGTCGGTGACCACCGACATCAGCCCGAGCACGGTGAAGACCAGCACGAACGTCCCGAACTCGGGCACCGTGAGGGTCCGGGCGATCAGCAGCGTGCCGGCCCAGCCGAGCGCCGCGACGACGACCCGGCTGCCGATGAGCCCGCCGGCGTTGCCGACGAGGGTCGAGCGCCGGGGGGCCGGGGGCGTGGCGTCGCGCCCCGGGACGCGCTGTGACACCCGTTCGCTGGCGAGCTCGCTCACCGCACTCCCTCGCTGCGCTCGGTCGGCGCTTCGCGCACGCGCTGTGACACCTGTTCGCTCGCTAGCTCGCTCACCCCGCGACCGCCGGTGCGCCGGGAGCGGCGGACACGAGGGCCGGGACGCCCAGCGCCCGGTAGGCGGAGGCGGTGGCGGCGGCGGTGGCCGTCCAGGTGAGCTCGCCGGCCCGGGCCACCGAGCGCTCCCGCAGCGCGGCCCGGTGGTCGCGGTCGTGCAGCAGGGCCCGCAGCGCGGACGTGAGCAGGTCGACGCGCCCCGGCGCGACGACGGCCGCGGCGTCGCCGCACGCCTCCGGGATGCCGCCCACGGCCGTGGTCAGCAGCACGGCGCCGCAGGCCAGCGCCTCGACCGCGGGCAGCCCGAAGCCCTCGTAGTGCGAGCAGTAGCCGACGACGGTCGCCGCCCCGTACAGCCCGGGGAGGTCGGCGTCGGGCACGTAGCCCAGGTGCCGGGCCCCCGGCGGCACCCGGCACCCCGGCGCGACGGACCCGGCGAGCAGCAGCGGGACGTCCAGGGCGCGACAGGCCGCGGCCAGCCCCTCGACGTCCTTGCGCGGCTCGATCGTGGCCAGCTGCAGCACGCAGCGCGGCGGCAGGTCGTACGCGGCGCGGACGCGGGCCAGCTCGGCCTCGCCGGCCGGCGCGAGGTCGGGGCGGGGGGCGAGCGGGGTGACGGTGGCGCTGCGGCCGAACAGCGCCTCGACCCGCTCGGCGGTGAAGGCCGAGACGGCGAGCACGGCGTCGGCCCGCCGGACGGCCCGGCCCACCAGCCACCGCTCCCCCGCCGCCCGGCCGCGGGAGTGGGCGTAGGGCGTGTCGAAGACCGAGAGGTCGTGGATCGTGGCGACCGTGGCGGCGCCCGTGCGCAGGGGTAGGTCCGCGTCCAGCCCGTGGTGCACGTCGGCGTGGCCGGTGCGCAGGGCCAGGCCGGCCAGGGCGCGCCGCGCGCCCGCCGCGACGGGGTGCGGCACGCCCGTGACGGCCGCGGGCAGCTCGCCCACGGCGTCGACCTGCACCTGCGCGGTCAGGCGCGCCCCGCAGACCGCCGGCAGCGCCGCCAGCAGCTCGCGGATGTAGGTCTGCACGCCGCTGCCCCGCGGGCGCAGGGCGAGGGCGTTGAAGTCGATCCAGCCGGTGGTGGGGCCGGCGGGGCGGGTGGTCGGGCCGGTGGTCGGACCGGTCGTCACGGTCGTGCCTCCTCGGGTCGGGCGGTCTCCGCGCGCAGCACGTCCCAGGCGGGCTTGGGGGTGCGGTCGGCGCGGAGGACGCCGAAGTTCTGTTCGCGGTCGGCGGGGTCGGTCCCGGCGTCGCGCAGCGCGTAGACGAAGACCGGGCCGACGAACGGGAGCCGCCGCGCCCCGTCGAAGCCGCGCTGGAGGATCAGGGCCTGCCGCTGCGGGTCCACGGCGCCCTCGCCCGTCCCGGTCGGCGCGCCGAACTCCGTGAGCCAGACGGGCTTGGCGGCGTCGCCGCGGTCGGCCATGACGGCGTGCACCTCCGGCAGCCGGACGAAGCTGTTCCAGCCGCCGGTGCCGGAGTCGTCGGGCAGGGCCGGGTAGGAGTACGGGTGCAGCGCGACGGCGTCGAAGGCCCCGCCGGCCCCGGCCGCGTACACCGCGGCGAGGAAGTCGCCGGGAGCCACCCCGCCGTCCCCGTCGGTGTGGGCCGGGGCGAGCCCGCCGGTGAGCACGGTCGTGCCCGGGTCGGCGGCGCGCACCGCGGCGGCCGTGGGCGCGAGCAGCGCGGCGTAGGCCGCCGGGTCCGGGCGGGGCTCCCAGAAGTCGGGCAGGTTCGGCTCGTTCCACACCTCCCAGGCGTCGACGGCGTCGCGGTAGCGCGCCGCGGCCGCGCCGGCGAACTCCGCGAACGCGGCGGGGTCCAGCGGCGGGGCGTGGGTCGTGGTCCCGGGCGGGCGGGCCCACTCGGGGGTGTAGGCGAGCAGGCCGAGCACCCGCAGGTCCCGGTCGCGGGCGGCGTCGACGACGCGGTCGACGGCCGACCAGTCCCGCCTGCCCGCCTCCGGCTCGACGGTGGGCCAGTCGACGTCGAGGCGCAGCCAGCCCGCCCCCGACGCCGCGACCGCGTCCAGGTCGGCGTGCAGCGTCGCGTCGTCGCTCCACAGGACGGACTGGCCGGGCGAGATGCCGATCCCGGAGAGCGGCCGGGCGGGTGGGGCGGCGCAGGCCGCGGGCCCGGGAAGGCCCAGGGCTGCGGCGGCGAGCACGGCGAGCACCCGCCTCATCCGCTCGGGCTGGTCCGGACCCGGGTCCGGACCGCGTCGACGGCGCGGTGGGCGGCGTCGTGGGCGCCCTGGTGCGCCCACGTCACCGCGTCGAGCGCCGCCGAGCGCACCGCCAGCCGGTCCGGTGCGGCCCGGACCGTGAGGGTGTCGTAGCTGGCGGTCGCCCACGGGAGCTTGTGGCGGCCGTCGCCGAGCAGCAGGTCGAAGCGCCGCTGCCCGCTGCGGATCACCGCGTCGATGTTGTGGCGCATCAGCAGGTGGCCGGGGTTGTAGCGCCGCGCGCCCGGGTCGAACCGCGCCAGCCACCACGACGTCGCCACCGGGCCGACCACGTCGACGGCGAAGGCCGCCGGCCGGCCGTCGAGGGTCGCCAGGTGCGCGGTGGCACGGCCCGTGGCGAGCCACGCGTCGAGGACCTCGAGGGTGAAGTCCCGCCACGGTGGGCGCAGGTGGTGCAGTCGGGGCCGGGCGGCCTCGGCGACGTCGTGGACGTGCTCGAGGTCGGGCAACATCGCGCGGAACGCCTCGGGGTCGGTCGCCGTCCGCGCCGCGAACGTCACCCCGTCGGCGCGCACGGCCCGCTCCGCGGCGATGACCGAACGGCGCAGGCCGCTGCGTTTGGGGAGCCGGCGGAGCAGCGACTCCGCCGAGTCGACGCCGTCGAGCTCGATCACCGGGCACACGTCGCGGAGGGTGACGGTCGCCTCCAGGCCGGGGAACCGGCGCAGGGCCAGCAGGCCCGCGCCGTCACCGCGGTACTCGACGAGGTCGAGCAACACCCGGGGCAGCGCGGCGAGGTGCTCCCACACCGCGTTCGCCGCCGCCTCGGCGCCCGGCGCGACGAGCAGCTCGGAGATCGAGCCGAGGCCGTGACCCAGCCAGCGGACGACGTCCAGGCCGGCGATCCGGCGGACGTGCAGCGGCGCGAGCGCGACCAGCCGGCCCGCGGCCCGGACCGTGACGACGTGCAGCCGGCCGCGGCCGCGGTGGCGCCACCAGGCCAGGGCGTACTCGGGCCCGGTGAACGGCGAGGTGCGCGTCGCGGCCACCAGCTCCGCCCACTCGCAGGCGAGCGCGGCCACGGCGTCGGGGTCCTCGACGACCGCGACGGTCGGCGGCGCGTCCAGCGGAGGCACGACGCCGTCGCGTCGCAGGCCGCGCAGACGGCGGTCGCGCAGGCCGACGCCCAGGACCCCGCCGCGCCCCGCCTCCCGCGGGGGTGCCCCGTTCTGCCGGCTCGGTGTCACGGGGTCGGTCACCAGGTCGCTCACGCCGGCACCCGCGCGGTCCGGTCGGTCAGCGCCCGCGCGACCACCCGCGCCATCCGCTCCCGGAACGCGGCCGCGGAGAAGTTCTCGGCGTGGCGGCGCAGGCGCCGGGTGTCGTAGCGCCCGGCGTCGAAGGCGGTGAGGGCGTCGGCGAAGGCGCCGGCGAGGTCGGGGCCCGGGGCGACGAGCTCACCGGTCACGCCGGGGAGGACGGTGTCGCACGCGCCGCCCACCCCGAGGGCGACGACCGGCGCGCCGCAGGCCTGGGCCTCGACCGGCACGATCCCGAAGTCCTCGAGGCCCGGGAAGACCAGCGCCCGGCACCGGCGGAAGAGGTCGCGCAACGTCGCGTCGTCGACCCGGCCCAGGAACTCCGTGCGCGGGCCCGCGAGCCGCTCGCACTCGGCGCGGGCGCGGCCCTCGCCGGCGACGACGAGCCGCACCCCGGCCCGGCGCGCGGCCTCGACCGCCACGTCGGGCCGCTTGTAGGGCACGAGACGCCCCGCGAGCAGGAAGAAGTCCTCGCGCTCGACGCCGCGGTCCGGGTGGTAGGTCTCGACGTCGACCGGTGGCGGGACGACCACCGCCTCGCGGCCCCACCACCCGCGCACGCGCTGGGCCACGGCATGGGAGTTCGCGACGATCGTGTGCGCTCGCTGCGCGGCCCGCCGGTCGGCGCTCCGCTGGGTGGCGGCGAAGGCGGCGAGCACCGCGCGCCCCGCGGGGCCGCCCTCGCCCGCCCGCATCTCCCGCTGCCACATCCAGCGCGCCGGCGTGTGCGTGTAGCTCACCACCGGGACGCCGGCCGGCACGCGGACGCGGTTGGCGAAGGCGTGGTGGCTGGTCACGACCACGTCGGGGGTGCCGAGGTCGGCGGTCGCCATCGCGGCCGGCAGCAGGGGCAGCAGGTGTGCGTAGTGGCCGCCGCCGCGGTAGAGGCGCTGCAGCGGGCTGGTGGTGACCGGCGTGCGGGCCAGCCCGGCGAACCGCAGCGCGGGGTCGGCGACCGGCACGAACAGCGTCGAGTCCGGGCACAGCGCCGCGAGGTGCTCGACGACGGCCTCCGAGCCGCCGTACTCGGTCAGGCGCTCGTGGACCAGCGCGGTCCGCGCGGTCACGGTCGGTCCGGCGGTGCCGGTGTCGAACAGGGTGGAGCTCACGGTGTCCCCCGAGGTCCTGGTGATCAGTCCCTCGGTTCTTCACCGTCGCGGCCCCGGAAGCCATTCCGACCACCACACCGCGTGTCACCCGGCCGGGCACGTCACTGCCGGTGACGGGCCGCGCGTCCCCGTCCCGGGGGCCGGACGTCCGCGGGATCGCCGCCCCGTCCGGCCCCGGGCCGCCCACCCCGCCCGCGGCCCGCGCCTCGTGGGCGGGACCGCCTCCGACCCGCCTCGTGGGCGGCGGCGCGGGGTGGTCGATTCGGGGGAAAAGAAAAAGACCCCCCGCGGGTGCGGGAGGTCTGCGCGTCGGCCGAGGAGAGCTAGCCGACGCGCCTGCCGAGAATGATCACACCGTGGTGGGCCACGCTGCAGAGTCTCCCACACCCACCCCCGCCCCACCCACTCCCCCACCCCCCGGCACCGTGGCCACAGATCGCCGGTGGTTGCAGGAAAGCCACTTTCAAGCAGCGTGACCGCATG
>DASVUG010000165.1:0-1782 GCA_036387155.1 Pseudonocardia sp.
GCCGGATCGACAGGGCCACCAGCACCCGCCACAGGGGTCGGTCCTTGGCGGTGTCCAGGTTGTCGAGCAGCTTGCGCCCGTTCGCCGACAGCGCGCCGGCCTTCGTCCGGAACAGGTCGACGCGCAGCAGGTCGTCCTCGGTCAGCCCGAACACGTCGCCCTCGTCGTGCACCACGCCCGAGGTGAGCAGGGCCGTCGCCGCCTCGTAGCCGAGCATCTCGACGTCGAACGCCCCGCGCCCGGCCAGGTGGAACAGCCGCTCCCGCAGCTGCGCGGGGCAGGAGCGGGCGTTCGGGCACCGCAGGTCGACGTCGCCGGCCTTCTGGTGGGCCAGGGCCGTGCCGCACTCGGGGCAGTGCGTGGGCATGACGAACGCGCGCTCGCTGCCGTCGCGCGCCTCGACGACCGGGCCCAGCACCTCGGGGATGACGTCGCCCGCCTTGCGGATCACCACGCGGTCGCCGATCAGGACGCCCTTGCGGCGGACCTCGTCCTCGTTGTGCAGCGTCGCCAGCGACACCGTCGAGCCCGCGACCGTGACGGGCTCCATGAACGCGAAGGGCGTCACCCGGCCGGTGCGGCCCACGTTCACCCGGATGTCGAGCAGCCGCGTGGTGGCCTCCTCCGGCGCGTACTTGTAGGCGATGGCCCAGCGCGGCGCCCGCGACGTCGAGCCCAGCCGGCGTTGCAGCGCGACCTCGTCCACCTTGACGACCACGCCGTCGATCTCGTGCTCGATGTCGTGGCGGTGCTCGCCCCAGTACGCGACGTGCTCGAGGACCTCGTCGACGCCGTGGTGCACCACCGTGCGCTCCGAGACCGGCAGGCCCCACGCCCGCAGCGCCGCGTACGCCTCCGACTGGCGCGCCGGGTCGAAGCCGCGCCGCCTGCCGAAGCCGTGGCAGATCAGCCGCAGGTGCCGCGACGCGGTGACCCGCGGGTCCTTCTGCCGCAGGGACCCGGCCGCGGTGTTGCGCGGGTTCGCGAACGGCGGCTTGCCCGCCTCGACCAGCGACGCGTTGAGCGCCGCGAAGTCGGCCAGGCGGAAGTACACCTCGCCGCGGACCTCGACCAGCTCCGGGACCGGGAACTCCGCGGTGCCGGTGAGCTTCTCGGGGACCTCCTCCAGCGTGCGCATGTTCAGCGTGATGTCCTCGCCGGTGCGCCCGTCCCCGCGCGTCAACGCGCGGGTGAGCGCGCCGTTCTCGTACAGCAGGTTCACCGCGAGCCCGTCGATCTTCAGCTCGCAGAGGTAGGTGACCGCGCCGACGTCGCGGACCACCCGCTCCGCCCACGCGCGCAGCTCGTCGGGGGAGAAGGCGTTGTCCAGGCTGAGCATGCGCTCGAGGTGGTCGTGCGCGACGAACTCGGTGGAGAACCGGCTGCCCACCTTCTGCGTGGGCGAGTCCGGCGTCACCAGCTCCGGGTGGCGCTCCTCGAGCTCGAGCAGCTCGCGCCACAGCGCGTCGAACTGGCCGTCCGACACGATCGGCGCGTCCAGCACGTAGTAGCGGAACTGGTGGTCGGCGACCTCGGCCGCCAGCTCGGCGTGCCGCGCCCGGACGTCGGTGCTCACGTCGGCAGGTTAACGACGCGCACCGACAACCTCAGCCCGACGACCCGGTCGGGTGGTCCTGCCGTACGACGCGGTGGGCGTCCGGGCGCTACCAGCTCTCGGGCGGGTCGACGAAGGCGCGGCCGAGCTCGCGGGAGAGCGTCATCGCCCGGCGGGCCCACTCCGGCGACGCGCCGGCCAGGCCGCAGGTCGGGGTGGGGACGGCG
>DASVUG010000166.1:0-10319 GCA_036387155.1 Pseudonocardia sp.
CACAGCTGCGGGGACGCGGCGATGAAGTCCGCCATCAGCCCGACGCACCGCGGGTCGTCCAGCACCGTGACCGCGACGCCGTGCTCGGCGAGCCAGTCGTGCCCGCCGGTGAACGTGCGCGACTCGCCGACGACGACAGCACCGATCCCGAACTGCCGCACGAGCCCGCTGCAGTACCAGCACGGCGACAGCGTCGTGACCATGACCGTGCTGCGGTAGTCGCGCTGGCGGCCCGCGGCGCGGAAGGCGGCGGTCTCGGCGTGCATCGACGGGTCGCCGTCCTGGACGCGGCGGTTGTGCCCGCGGCCGAGCAGCGTGCCGTCGGCAGCGAACAGCGCGGCGCCGATCGGGATACCGCCCTCGGCGAGCCCCGCGCGGGCCTCCTCCAGCGCCACGTCGAGCAGCGGTCCCGGGTCCAGGCTCATGCGGCCACTCTGGAGGGACGGCCGCGGCCGGGCACGCGACGCCCCGCGCTGGTTGCAGGAAAGCCACTTTCATGCAACGGGGCTGCATGAAAGGGGCTTTCCTGCAGGACCCGGAACCGGCTCAGCGCCCCGGCGCGGTCCGCACGTTGCGGGTGACGGCCGCGCGGGCGGCCAGCTCGCCGTCGGGCGGGTAGTCCACCCCCACCAGCGTCAGCCCGTGCGCGGGCGCCACCGCGACGTCCGGGGCCCGGTCCGCCCGCACCAGCAGCCCGGCGGGCCAGTCGACGGCCCGCCGGCCCCGGCCCACGTCGAGCAGGGCGCCGACCAGGCTGCGCACCATCGAGTGGCAGAAGGCGTCCGCCGCCACCGCCACCTCGACGACGCCGTCCGGCCCGCGCACCCAGGACAGGCGCTCCAGGGCACGCACCGTCGTCGCGCCCTCCCGGCGGCGGCAGAACGCGGCGAAGTCGTGCTCGCCGAGCAGCCGGGCCGACGCGGCCGCGACGGCGTCGAGGTCGAGCAGGTGCGGCCAGGCCAGCGTGTCGCGGGCCCGCAGCGGGTCGGCGCCCCACGGCGCCGTCGCGACGCGGTAGCGGTAGTGCCGGCGCAGTGCCGAGAACCGCGCGTCGAACGCCTCGGGCGCGGCCGTCAGCGCCCGCACCCGCACGTCCGCCGGCAGCAGCCGGGCCAGCCGCCGCACCGCCCGCACCGGGTCGAGGTCGGCCGGCAGGTCGGCGGAGACCACCTGCCCGGTGGCGTGCACGCCGGCGTCCGTGCGCCCGGCGACGGTCAGCGCGACGGGCGTCCGCAGGACGCGCGCGAGCGCGTCGGTGAGCACCCCCTGGACCGTGCGCCGCCCGGGCTGGACGGCCCACCCGGAGAAGTCGGTGCCGTCGTAGGCGAGGTCGAGCCGGAAACGGGCGAACCCGCCGCCCCCGGCCGCACCGGAGACCGGTGCGGGGGGGACGGCGGGCTCACCCGCTGCGTCGGACGGCGGAGCCGCCGGACCGGTCAGGACTCGCGCCCGGCCCCGGTCGGACCGGCGGGCGTCTCGTCGGCGGCGGTGCGCGCCGCGGCCGACCCGGGCGCGTGCTCCTCGGTCACCACGGCGCCGCCCTCGGTGGGCGCCTCCGCGGCGGGCTCGCTCGAGGAGCCCTCGGCCTCGTCCACGGCGTTGCGGTCCGCCGTCACCTCGGTGGCGGACGACGTGGTGGGCAACGCGGTGGGCTCGTCGGCCCGCGTCGCCCCCTCGGTGCCCACCCCGGCCGTCGTGACCTCGTCCGGGGCCGCCTCGGCGACACCGGTCGCCTCGGCAGCCGACGGGGCCGGGGCGTCGCTGGCCGACGGGGCCTCGGACGCCGGAGCATCCGTGGCCGACGGGGACTCAGCCGCCGAGGCCCCGGTGGCCGGCGCAGCCGACTCCTGGGTCCCGCGCCGACGCTGCTGCGACCCCGCCACGCGCCGGGCCCGGTCCGCCTCGCTCGTGACCGTCTTCTCCGCGACCAGCTCGATCACCGCCATGGGCGCGTTGTCGCCCTGGCGCGGCAGCGTCTTGGTGATGCGCGTGTAGCCGCCCTGGCGGTCGGCGAAGAACGGGCCGATCTCGTGCATGAGCCGGTGCACGGTCTCCCGGTCCCGGATCACCTTCTGGATCTCGCGGCGGTTGTGCAGGTCGCCGCGCTTGGCCTTGGTGATCAGGCGCTCGGCGTACGGCCGCAGCCGGCGCGCCTTGGCCTCCGTCGTGGTGATCTTGCCGTGCTGGAACAGGGACGTCGCCAGGTTGGCCAGGATCAGCCGCTGGTGGGCGGGGGAACCGCCGAGGCGGGCACCCTTGGTGGGCTGGGGCATGACTAGAGCTGCTCCGTCTCTGCGTAGTCCTGGCCGTCGTCACCGAACGGGTGGTCCGGGTCGAACGCCTCGGTCGTGTAGTCCGACGCCGCCACGGACGGGTCGAACCCGGGCGGGCTGTCCTTGAGCGCGAGGCCCAGCCCGACGAGCTTCATCTTGACCTCGTCGATCGACTTCGCCCCGAAGTTGCGGATGTCGAGCAGGTCGGCCTCGCTGCGGCCCACCAGCTCGCCGACCGTGTGGATGCCCTCGCGCTTGAGGCAGTTGTAGGAGCGGACGGTCAGGTCCAGCTCCTCGATCGGCATCGCGAAGGCCGCGATGGTGTCGGCCTCCTGCGGCGACGGGCCGATCTCGATGCCCTCGGCGTCCACGTTCAGCTCGCGGGCGAGCCCGAAGAGCTCCACGAGCGTCTTGCCGGCCGAGGCCAGCGCGTCCCGCGGGGTGATCGACGGCTTGGTCTCGACGTCCAGCACCAGCCGGTCGAAGTCCGTGCGCTGCTCGACGCGGGTGGCCTCGACCTTGTAGGTCACCTTCAGCACCGGCGAGTAGATCGAGTCGACCGGGATGCGGCCGATCTCGGCGCCGGTGACCTTGTTCTGCTGGGCCGGCACGTAGCCGCGGCCCCGCTCGACGACCAGCTCGACCTCGAGGCGGCCCTTGTCGTTCAGGCTGGCGATGTGCAGGTCCGGGTTGTGCACGGTGACGCCGGCCGGCGGCACGATGTCGCCCGCGGTGACCGGGCCGGGGCCCTGCTTGCGCAGGTACATCGTCACCGGCTCGTCCTCCTCGGAGCTCACGACGAGCTCCTTGAGGTTCAGGATGATGTCGGTGACGTCCTCCTTCACCCCCGGGACGGTGGTGAACTCGTGCAGCACGCCGTCGATGCGGATGCTGGTGACGGCCGCGCCCGGGATGGACGAGAGCAGGGTGCGGCGCAGGGAGTTGCCCAGGGTGTAACCGAAGCCCGGCTCGAGCGGCTCGATGACGAACCGCGACCGGGTGTCGACGACCGCGTCCTCGGCGAGGGCGGGCCGCTGGGAGATCAGCACGGTGTTGCTCCTTCTGGTTGCCGCGGCACCCACCATTTGACGCCGCGGTGAGCCCCCCACCCCACTGCAGGGTGGGGGGACGCCCGGGATCGCTCCCGGGCGGGCACTGCTACTTCGAGTAGAGCTCGACGATCAGCTGCTCGGTGACCTGCGTGTCGATCTGCGCCCGCTCCGGGAGCTGGTGCACGAGGATCCGCAGGTTGCTCGGCACGACCTGCAGCCACGCCGGGATCGGCCGGTCGCCCAGCAGCTCCTTGGCGATGACGAACGGGTCCGTGCCCATCGACTTCGGCTTGACGTCGATGATGTCGTACTGCGAGACGCGGTAGCTGGGGATGTTCACCCGCTTGCCGTTGACCACGAAGTGGCCGTGGGCGACGAGCTGGCGGGCCATGCGCCGGGTGCGGGCCAGGCCCGCGCGGTACACGACGTTGTCCAGCCGGGACTCGAGGATCTGCAGCAGGTTGTCGCCGGTCTTGCCCTGGCGGCGGTTGGCCTCCTCGTAGTACCGGCGGAACTGGCGCTCCAGCACCCCGTACGCGAAGCGGGCCTTCTGCTTCTCCTGCATCTGCAGGAGGTACTCGGTCTCCTTGATCCGGATCCGGCCGTGCTGGCCGGGCGGGTAGGGACGGCGCTCGAACGCCTTGTCGCCGCCGACGAGGTCGACCTTGAGCCGGCGGGACTTGCGGGTCATGGGGCCGGTGTAGCGAGCCATGTCTGGTTGCTCCTCTCCCCTAGACCCGGCGCCGCTTGGGCGGACGGCAGCCGTTGTGCGGCTGGGGGGTGACGTCGGAGATGGTGCCGACCTCGAGGCCGGCGGCCTGCAGGGACCGGATCGCGGTCTCGCGACCGGAGCCGGGGCCCTTGACGAACACGTCGACCTTCTTCATGCCGTGCTCGGCGGCCTTGCGGGCGGCGCTCTCGGCGGCCATCTGGGCGGCGAAGGGCGTCGACTTGCGCGAGCCCTTGAAGCCGACGTGCCCGGCCGACGCCCACGCGATCACCGCGCCGGTCGGGTCCGTGATGGACACGATGGTGTTGTTGAACGTGCTCTTGATGTGGGCGTGGCCCTGGGCGACGTTCTTCTTCTCCTTGCGGCGGACCTTCTTGGGCCCGGCCTGGCGCGTGCGCGGCGGCATTACTTCTTACCTGCCTTCTTCTTGCCGGCGACGGTCTTCTTCGGACCCTTGCGCCCGCGGGCGTTCGTCTTGGTCCGCTGGCCGCGCACCGGCAGGCCGCGGCGGTGCCGGATACCCTGGTAGGTCCCGATCTCGATCTTGCGACGGATGTCGGCCTGCACCTCGCGGCGCAGGTCGCCCTCGACCCGGAGGTGGCCCTCGATGTACTCGCGGAGTGCGGCGAGGTCCTCGTCGGTCAGGTCCTTCGTCCGGAGGTCGTAGCCGAGCCCCGTGGCGTTGAGGATCTCCTTGGACCGGGTGCGTCCGATCCCGTAGATGTAGGTGAGCGCCACCTCCATCCGCTTGTCGCGGGGGAGGTCGACGCCGGCGAGTCGTGCCATGCGGCGGGGGTGCTCCTTCGTCTGCTGCCGGGTACTCCCGACGACCGTCCCGCTCACCTGGAGTGGCGGGCCCCGGCCCGGTACCGGGGGCGAACCGCGCCCTCATGGCGCGGCAGGTTCGTCGGGTTCCACGGTGTTGCCTGTAGATGCTGGTGGTGCTGCGGTCAGACGACCGCGACGTGCTCGGGCGATGGCCGTGCGGTGAGAGTCCTGAAGCGACCGGGTTGCGCGCCTACGGCGCGTCCCGGTTCTTCAGCACCCTCATCAACCCTGGCGCTGCTTGTGGCGCAGGTTCTCGCAGATCACCATGACCCGCCCGTGACGGCGGATCACCTTGCACTTGTCGCAGATCTTCTTGACGCTCGGGTTGACCTTCACGTCGTCGATCCTGTTCTCGTCGTACCCCCGGCGGCTGCCGGAGGTGGCGTTGCTGACCCCTCGCCGACCGGTGGGCCTCCTGCGAGGCCCCGCGGCCGGACCGGGTTCACTTGTAGCGGTAGACGATGCGGCCGCGGGTCAGGTCGTACGGCGAGAGCTCGACGACCACCCGGTCCTCGGGGAGGATCCGGATGTAGTGCTGCCGCATCTTCCCGCTGATGTGGGCCAGGACCCGGTGGCCGTTCTCCAGCTCCACGCGGAACATCGCGTTCGGCAGGGGTTCGACGACCCGGCCCTCGACCTCGATCGCCCCGTCCTTCTTGGCCATGTCCTCCGCGTTTCGTGTGACCTGTGCGACGGCGCGTGCACGTCCGTCCGCGCTCGGGCACGCCGGAGCCCGGATCGAGGTGCGGGAGGCACGACGAAACGGCCCGAAGGCGCGCGCGAAACACCAGTGTACGTCGCACGCGCCCGGTGCCGGCGCCGGGGTGCGGGCCGCCCGGGCGACGCGGCGCAGGTCCCGGCGCCGGACCGCCGTAAACCGCGCGCGCCGCACCGGGGCCGCCCGCTAGCGTCGGGCCGGGAGCGGGGAGGCGCGCGGTGGGCGGCCGGGTGGACGAGGCGGGCGGGGCGACGGGGGGTGCGCCGCCCGCACCGTCCGGGGCGCGCCTGCCCCGCGCGTTGCACCCGCTGCGGTACCGCGAGTTCCGGTTGCTCGCGTCCTCGGCCGCCGCGTCGCTGCTCGCCGACGGGCTCTGGCTCGTGGCGATGGTGTGGGAGGTCATCGCGCTGGGCGGCGGCCCCACGGACCTGTCGCTGGTCGCGGCGGGCACGAGCCTGGGCCTGGTCGCGGCGGTGCTGCTGGGCGGGGTGGCTGCGGACCGGCTGCCCCGCCGCGCGGTGCTGCTGGTCGTCGAGACGGTCCGGACCGCCGTCCCGGTCGCGGCCGGCGCGCTGGCGCTCACCGGCGTCCTGCAGGTGTGGTCGCTCGCCGCGCTCGCGCTCGTCGTCGGGGCCGCCGGCGGCTTCTACTACCCGCTCTGGTCGGCCGTCGTGCCGACGCTGCTGCCCGAGGGGGAACTGCTCGCGGCCAACGGCATCGAGGGCACGCTGCGCCCGCTCGCCCAGCAGGCGGCTGGACCCGCGCTCGCCGGGCTGATCGTGGGGGTCGCGGCACCCGGCGTGGCCCTGCTCGGGGCCGGGGTCGCCTACCTGGTGGCGCTGCTGCCGCTGCTGGCGATGCAGCCGGTACCCCGCCCCGCCGCGGACGGCGCGGCCCCGCCGTCCGCGGTGCGCCAGTTCGTCGAGGGGCTGGCCTACCTGCGGCGCACCGGCTGGCTCTTCGCGACGCTGGCCTTCGCCTGCCTCTACATCCTCGTGGTGATGGGCCCGATCGAGGTGCTGCTGCCCTTCGCGGTCCGCGACCGGGCCGGCGGCGGGCCCGCCGGCCTGTCGCTGGTGCTGGCCGCCTACGGCGTCGGGTCCGCGGTGGGGGCGCTGGCGGTGTCGTCGTGGCGGCTGCCGCGGCGCTACCTCACGGTGATGCTGCTGTGCTGGGGCCTCGGCGCGCTGCCGATGCTCGCGTTCGGCCTGTCGACGGTGCTGTGGGTCATGGTGCTGGCCAGCCTGGCCGTGGGGGTGACCGACGCGGCCGCGATCGTCATCTGGGGCACGCTGCTGCAGCGCCGGGTGCCGGCGCACCTGCTGGGCCGGGTGTCGAGCCTGGACTTCTTCGTCTCGCTGGCCCTGATGCCGCTGTCGATGGCGCTGGCCGGACCCGTCGGCGAGCGGGTGGGGATCCCGCTGACCTTCGTGGTGGCGGCCGTGGTGCCCCCGGTGCTCGCGGTCGTCGCGATCCTGGCCTGGCGGCTCCCGCGCGACGAGGTCGCGCACCCCCTGGACCGCGCCTGACCCCGGACGGCCGGCGGTTTCGCGGCCTATGCGTTCCAGTCGACGAGCTGGACGATGACGCCGTTGGGGTCGCGCACCTGGAAGGCCCGCTCGCCCCACTCCTCGCTGGTCAGGGGCATCGTGATGGCCACCCCCTCGGCCTGCAGCCGCGCGAGCTCGCCCGGCAGGTCGTCGACGGTCAGGGCCAGGATCAACCCGCCCGCGTGGTCGTCGCGCTGGTCGGCCGGCAGGGTCGGCAGTCCGCGGCGCAGGAAGATGACGTTGGCCCCGACGTCGTCGCGGTGCAGCGACGCGAAGCCGTCGGCCGCCATCTCGACCCGGAAGCCGAAGTGGTCGACCAGGAAGTCGGTGGACGCCGGCACGTCGTCGACGTTCAGCGACACGGCACAGGCAGTGACCTTCACGGGAGCCTCCTCGAGTTCGTACGACGTACATCGTACAGTGTACGGAGTACTGGCCGCCATACTGGGGCCGTGCCCGGTGACCGCAGCAGTGCCGGTGACCCGGACCGGACGCTCGCCCTGCTCTGGCGCGTCCCGGCGGATCCGGGCGGCCCGGCGCGGCGGCGCGGCCCGCGGCCGCGGTCCAGCGTCGACGCCGTGGTCGACGCCGCGATCCGCCTGGCCGACGCCGAGGGCCTGGCCGCGGTGGGCATGCGCCGGGTCGCCGAGCTCGTCGACGTCGCGGCGATGACGCTGTACACCTACGTGCCCGGCAAGGCCGAGCTGCTCGACCTCATGCTCGACGCGGTCTACGCCCGCATGCCCCGCCGCGACGCCGCCCACCTGCCCTGGCGCGACCGGGTCGCCGCCGTCGCGCAGGACAACCGCGACCTCTACGCGCAGCACCCCTGGGCGGCGGGGATCTCCACGGCCCGGCCGCCGCTCGGCCCCGGCCAGATGGCCAAGTACGAGCACGAGCTGCGCGCCTTCGACGGCCTCGGGCTCGACGACGTCGACCGGGACGCCGCCCTGACCCTCCTGCTCACCTTCGTCCGCGCCCACGCCCGCGACGCCGCCGAGGCGCTGGGCGGGCAGCGCGACAGCGGACTGTCCGACGAGCAGTGGTGGGCCCGCAACGGCCCCCTGCTCGCGCGCGTGCTGGACCCCGACGCCTACCCCACCGCCGCCCGGGTCGGCACCGCGGCCGGCCAGGCCAACCGCGGCGCCGTGAACGCCGAGCACGCCTGGTCCTTCGGGCTCGCCACGCTGCTGGACGGGCTGTCGGTCCGGGTCGCCCGCGCCGGAGCGGACGGCTAGCCGACCCGCCCCCGCGGCCCGCGGCCCGGCCTACGCTCCGGGGATGGTGAAGCGCCGCCTGCCCCGGCCCGCCGAGCTCGCCCCGCTGCTGCGGCCGGCGCCGGTCGAGTGGAACGCCACGGCGCGGCGGCTGCGGCGGGCCGCCTCGGTCGCGGACCTGCGGGAGCTCGCCCGCCGACGCGCACCGCGCGCGGTGTTCGACTACTGCGACGGGGCCGCGGACGGCGAGCAGTCGCTGCGCCGGGCCCGCGAGGCGTTCGCCCGCGTCGAGTTCCGCCCGTCGGTCCTGCACGACGTGTCGTCGGTCGACACCGGCCGCGAGATCCTGGGCCGGCGCGCCGCGCTGCCGTTCGCCTTCGCCCCCACCGGCTTCACCCGCATGATGCACACCGAGGGCGAGCGCGCCGTGGCGTCGGTGGCGGCGGAGTTCGGGGTGCCGCACTGCCTGTCGACCATGGGCAACACCACGATCGAGGACCTGCGGGCCGCCGCACCCGACGCCCGGCTGTGGTTCCAGCTCTACCTCTCGCGCGACCACGCGGTCGGCGAGGACCTCGTCCGGCGCGCCGCCGCCGCGGGCTACGACACGCTCCTGCTCACCGTGGACACCCCGGCGGGCGGGGCGCGGCTGCGCGACGTCCGCAACGGCCTGTCGGTGCCGCCCCAGCTCTCCCCGCGCACGTTCGTCGACGGCGCGCTGCACCCGCGCTGGACGTTCGACTTCCTCACCACCGAGCCGCTGTCGTTCACGAGCCTGCCGCCGGCGGGCACCCCGGAGGAGAACATCAACCGGGTGTTCGACCCGGCGCTGACGATGGCCGACGTCGAGTGGCTGCGCGGCATCTGGCCGGGCGCGCTGCTGGTCAAGGGCGTCCAGAACGTCGACGACGCGGTCCGCGCGGTCGACGCGGGCGCGGACGGCGTGGTGCTGTCCAACCACGGCGGGCGCCAGCTCGACCGCGCGCCGGTGCCGCTCGAGCTGGTCGCACCGACCGTGCAGGCGCTGGGCGGGCGGGGCGCGGTGCTCGTCGACACCGGCATCACGAACGGCGCCGACGTCGTCGCGGCGGTCGCGCTGGGCGCCACGGCGGCGCTGGTCGGGCGGGCCTACCTCTACGGGCTGATGGCGGGCGGGCGCGCGGGCGTCGCCAAGGTCGCCGAGATCCTGCGCGCCGACGTCGTCCGGACGCTGCAGCTGCTGGGCGTGACGAGCGTGGACGAGCTCGGCCCGCAGCACGTGCGGCTGCGGGAGGGCAGCTGGTGACCCGGCAGCCTGCGCCGCGTCCTAGTCGAGTGCCGCGGTGAGGATCCGCGGGCCGTCGGCGGTGACGGCGACGGTGTGCTCCCAGTGCGCGGCGCGGCTGCCGTCGGCGGTGACGACCGTCCAGCCGTCGTCCAGCTCCTCGGTCTCCGGGTCACCGGCGGTGAGCATCGGCTCGACGGCCAGCGCCATGCCGGGCACCAGCCGCGGCCCCTGCCCGGGGGCGCCGTGGTTCGGCAGGAACGGGTCCATGTGCATCGACGTGCCGATCCCGTGCCCGCCGTACTCGCGGACGATGCCGTACTCGACCCCGTCGCGGCGCCCGGCGGCCTCGGCGGCCCGCTGCACCGCGTGCGAGACGTCGGTGAGCCGCCCGCCCGCCACGACGGCCGCGATCCCGGCGCGCAGCGCCTCCTCGCACGCCGCGGACAGCGCGAGGTCGCCCGGGCGGGCCACGCCGACCGCCAGCGTCACCGCGGCGTCGCCGTGCCAGCCCTCGACGATCGCCCCGCAGTCCACCGAGACCAGGTCCCCGTCGGCGAGGACCTGCCCGCGCGACGGGATGCCGTGCACGATCTGCTCGTTCACCGACGTGCAGAGCGACGCCGGGTAGCCGTGGTAGCCGAGGAACGACGGCACGCCGCCGCCGTCCCGGATCACCTGCTCGGC